>DASUME010000226.1:0-2311 GCA_036277895.1 Polyangiales bacterium | reverse complement strand
TCACCTCCAGCACGGCGTTGTGCACGGCCACGACCTGGCGCGCCGACAGGTCGTCTGCGAGCTCGACCTCGGTCGAGCCGTTGGGATCGGCGACGAACGGCGAGCAGCCGCTCAGTACCCCCAATAGCATCAGTCTTACTGCCTTCATCGTGCGACGGCTCCGCGCTCCCGGAGTGTCGGCAACCTGACGGTTCGCGCCTCGTACACCTACGCGCGAAAAATCCAATTGCCGAGTCACTGCGGTGTCTTGCATCGGACTTACCGCGGCGCCGAAGCACCCACCAAGCCTGAACTCACCTACTCGGAAGCCCTCCCACCAACAGGGCAGACGCGATGGTCCGAACTACGCGATGGCGGATCGCGATCGTCGGCTCGCTCGCAGCCGCAGCTTGCGGGTGCGGACCGCCTGCGCGAGCGTGTCGAGCAGGCGCTCGGTGGTGGCGAGGTCGACGCAGGCATCGGTGATGCTCTGCCCGTAGACCACCGCGCGCGCCTGTTTTCCTGCCACCAGGTGGCTCTCGATCATCGCGCCCAGGATCGCGTCGCTGCCGTGTGCGATCTGTTCGGCGAGGCTGTCGACGACGCGCGCCTGGTTCTCGTGATCACGCGCGCAGTTGTCGTGGCTGCAGTCGACCATCACGCGCGGCGGCAGGCCGGCCGCGTGCAGCTGGGCCACGGCGCGTGTCACGTCCGAGCGCGTGTAGTTGGGACCACTCGCGCCGCCGCGTAGCACCAGGTGCGCGTGCGGGTTGCCGCGTGTGCGCAGCACGCAGGGCCGGCCATCATCGCCGAAGCCGAGCGACGCGTGCGCCCTCGCCGCTGCCTCGATCGCGTGGAGCGCGATCGCGATGCCGCCGTCGGTGCCGTTCTTGAAGCCGACCGGCATGCCGAGGCCCGACGCCAGCTCGCGATGCGTCTGGCTCTCGGTCGTGCGCGCGCCGATCGCACTCCACGACACGAGCTTGGCGAAGTAACGCGGTGCGAGCGGGTCGAGCGCTTCGATCGCCGTGGGCAGACCGAGCGCCGCCAGCTCGAGCAACAGCGAGCGCGCCATCCGCAGGCCCGCGGTCACGTCGCAGCTGCCGTCGAGGTGCGGGTCGTTGAGCATGCCCTTCCAGCCCACGCGCGTACGCGGCTTCTCGAAGTAAGTACGCATGCAGAGCAAGAGCTCCCCACGATGGCGCGCCTGCAGCGGCAACAGCGCATGCGCGTACTCGCGCGCCGCGGCGAGGTCGTGGATCGAGCAAGGTCCGACCACCACCAGCAAGCGCTCGTCGCGCCCGTGCAGGATGTCGCGGATGGCGGCCCGCGCGCCGAACACAGCCTCGAGCATGCCGGGCGTGGCGGGCAAGTCATGACGTAGTTGGGCAGGACTCGGGAGGGGTTCTTCCCCTGCGCTGGCGTGTTCCATTCTCGCTGACTCCAAATGCAAAAACCCCCGACCGCTGGGCGATCGGGGGCTCTGTTCGAGGACTGGACTGCGCGCGTCAGTACAGTGGGGCCGCCGATCGCTCTGCGAAGAGCGAATCGCTGAACCACGTAAAGTACGGACGGGCGGAGGTCATCGGGAACCGAGACCTTACCGGCGCCTCGCACGCGGCGCAAGCGTGCCGGCCTTCTTCGTGGCCGCGCCGGCCTTGGTCGCGAGCGGCCTCGTGCCCTTGCTCGCGGGCGGCTTCTCCGCCGCCGGGCGTTGCTCCTGCGCGCGGTCGCGCTGCATGTACTCGCGGTGCAGGCGCTCGCCGAGGGGCTGCCGCTCCTCGCGCTCCGCTTCGCGTGGCTTCGCCCGTGGGCGAGCGGGCGCGCCCTGGTACTCGCGCTTGAGCATCGCCACCTCGTCCTCGTAGAGCGGGCGGATGTTGCCGGGGCGCAGGTCCTCGGTGGAGATGCCGGCGAAGCTAGTGCGCGAGAGCCGCATCACGCGCGTGTCCATCGCCTCGATCATGCGGTGGATCTGACGGTTCTTGCCCTCGTAGATCGTGATCTGCAGCCAGCTCTTGCCGTCCTCGTCGCGCAGGTGCTCCACGCGCGCGGGCGCCGTGACGTAGCCGTCGTCGAGCTTCACGCCGGTGCTCAGCGTGTTGAGCATCCAGTCGTCCACCTCGCGGCTGATCTTCACCACGTACGTCTTGGGCACCGCCTTGGACGGATGGAGCAGCGCCTGCGCGAGGTCGCCGTCGTTGGTGAGGATGAGCGCGCCGCTGGTGTGGAAGTCGAGCCGTCCGATGGGGTAGACGCGCTCGGGAATGCCCTCCAACAGCTCGGACAGATTGGGCCGGCCCTCGGGATCACTGAGCGTGGTCACCATCCC
>DASUME010000225.1:0-4532 GCA_036277895.1 Polyangiales bacterium | reverse complement strand
CGTCTACGACGGATACTTCGCATGCAAGGAGCCCTGCACTGCGATGCTCCACGAAGGGGCTACACGCTCAGCTCGCGGCGGAGAGGTGCTCGAACAAGATCTTGCAGCCGAGCGCGATCAACACGACCCCCCCAAAGGCGTCGAGTCGCTTGCCCAACATGCTGCCAAAGCGGCGTCCGAGCAGCACGCCTGCCCCACTGAGCAATGCGGTGACGACGCCGATCGTCAGCACCGACAACAGCAACGGCGCGCCGAGCAGCGGCAGCGTCAACCCGACCGCGAACGCGTCGATGCTCGTTGCCACGGCGAGTGCGATCAGCAGGCGCACACTCAGCGCAGCGGGGGGCTTATCGTCATCGGCCGACGCAGTCAGCGCTTCGTGCAGCATCTTGCCGCCGATCACGCCGAGCACCACGAACGCGATCCAATGATCGAACGCGGCCACCAAGTTGCCCACGCGCGAGCCCAGCAGCGCGCCCAGCCACGGCATCAGCCCCTGCGCGAAGCCGAAGGCGAGGCCGAGCTCGAGCACCTCGCTCGCACGTGGGTTCTTGACGCTCGCGCAGCCGCGCGCAGCCGCGACCGCGGTGGCATCCATCGCGAGTCCGACTGCGAGCAACAAGATCTGCGCGAAGCTCATGTCACGGCATTGTAGTGCCGGTAGATAGGCTTCGCCCCAATGGCGACACCTTACGCGCGCCCGTTGCGTGAGATCGGAGTGTTGGTGGTCGCGCTCGGGGTGGTGCCGGTCTGTACCTGCGCCTGCGCGCTACCGACGCGCAGCTGGTTGTGCACGTCGCTGACGCCGCTGACGTCGTCCGCGATCTCCTCGGCGCGGAACTTCTCGTGGCGGCTGCGCACGGTGCCGGTCAGCGTGACCTCGCCGTTCTCGACCCGCACCTCGATGTCGCTCGGGTCCAGCTCGTCCTGTAGCGCGAGCCGATCGTTCACGTCCTCGCGCACGCGCTCGTCCGAGCGCTTGTAACCCTTGGGGCCGCGGAACGCGCGCTTGACCTTACTGATCACCTGCCGTCCGGCGTGACGCAGCTGATCGCCGAAGTCACCCTCGTCCTGCGAGCGTGTGTAGTTGGCGTAGTTGGAGCGCCGGTCGGCGTCGCCGCGGTAGTCGCGGTCCCAGTCGCGCGTGTAGTCGCGGTTCCAATCGTGGCCGCCGTAGCTGCCGTACTCGGAGGTGCCGCCGAACGGGCTGCGCGCACCGAACTGGCCGATATTGTCGCGACCGAAGTTGCCCTGGCCGTAGTTGCTCTGGCTGTAGCCCGGCTGGCGGTAGCCCTGGCCGTAGTTGCCCTGGCCGAAGTTGCCCTGGCCCGAGGAGCTGCGCAGGCGCTCGCGCCAGCGTGCGTCGTCGTCCCAGTTGCGCGTGTCGTAGCTCCCGCCCTGGCGATGGCGCTCCTCGAAGCGCGAGCCGCCGCGGTAGTCGTTCTCGTCGCGCGCCGGGTTGTAGCCCTCGGCGTAGCTGCGATACGGGGTGCCGGCCCGGAAGTCGTCGCGGCGGTCCCAATCGCGGGACGAGCGGTAACTCTGTTCGCGCTGGTATGGGCTGCGCTCTTCGTCCCGGTCGTTGTACTGATTCTCGAACCGTCCTTCGCTGCGGTTGTACGGTGTGTCATCGTGATCGCGATTCGGCATGACGTGCGTCCTCCTGGTGTTGATTTCACGAGCTACCCGCGCCATTCCCCCTTTACGGCGCAGGCCCCGCTGAAGTGCAATCGAGATGCCGATGGATTTCGCCGTCATTTCAGAAGACGTTGCGTGCAATGCGTGTGGCAGCGCGCCACAGCGAGCGCTCTGAGGGCGCGCTCGACACAGCTCGATTGGTGACATGCGAGATGGGCGAACGGAAACCAGATGAGTGGGAAGCGCTGATCGACGGCATCGAGGACTACGCGATCTTTCGGCTCGATCCCGGAGGCCACGTCGCGAGCTGGAACTTGGGTGCCCAAAAGATCAAGGGCTACACCGCGGCCGAGATCATCGGCAGCCACTTCTCACGCTTCTACTTGCCCGCGGACCTGGAGGCCCGGAAGCCACAGCTCGAGCTGGAGACCGCGAGCCGCGAGGGCCGCGTCGAGGACGAGGGCTGGCGGCTACGTAAAGACGGCACGACCTTCTGGGCCAACGTGGTGGTGACAGCGACACGCGATACGCGCGGCAACGTGACCGGCTTCGTGAAGGTGACGCGCGACCTGAGCGCGAGGCTCGCGGCCGAAGAGAGCCTGCGCCGCTCCGAGGAGCGCTTCCGCCTGATGGTGGAGGCGGTGGGCGACTACGCGATCTACATGCTCGATCCGTTCGGCCGCATCACCACCTGGAACGCCGGCGCGCAGAAGCTCAAGGGCTACCGCGCCGACGAGATCATCGGCAAGAACTTCGCGACCTTCTTTCGGCCCGAGGACGTGCAGGCGGGCAAGCCTACCACCGAGCTGGAGATCGCGCTGCGTGATGGCCGCTTCGAGGAAGAGGGCTTCCGCGTGCGCAAAGATGGGCACTTGTTCTGGGCCAACGTGGTGGTCACGCCGATGCGCGACGAGGCTGGCGCGCTGCTCGGCTTCGCCAAGGTGACGCGCGATCTGACTGAGCGCATGGAGACCGAGCGCATGAGCCGGGAGCTGGTGCACGAGCAGGCGGCACGTGCGGCGGCGCAGGCCGCCGAGCAGCGTATCCGCGAGTCGGCCGATGCGGCGCGCGAGGCTGCACGGCGCGCCGAAGAAGCCAACCGCGTGAAGGACGAGTTCCTGGCCACGGTCTCGCACGAGCTGCGCACGCCGCTGAACGCGATCGTGGGCTGGGCCGCACTGCTACGAACCCGCAACGCCGACCCGAGCCTCGCCCGTGGGCTCGAGGTGATCCACCGCAACGCGTTCGCGCAGAGCCGGCTGATCGACGACATCCTCGACGTCTCGCGCATCATCACGGGCAAGCTGCGCTTCGACGTGGCGCCGGTCGACCTGGTCGCGGTGGTTCGCGCGGCGACCGAGGTGGTGCTTCCGTCGCTGACCGCAAAGGGCATCTCGCTGGTGTTCACGCCGCCAGACGCCGAGTACACGCTGTCTGCAGACCCGGAGCGTCTGCAACAGATCGTCTGGAACTTGCTGTCCAACGCGGTCAAGTTCTCCAGTGCCGGCAGCCAGGTCACGGTCTCGATCGCGCGTCGCGAGGGCTTCTACGAGCTCTCGGTGCGCGACTCCGGGCAAGGCATCGACCCGAGCTTCCTGCCGTACGTGTTCGATCGCTTCAAGCAGGCGGACAGCTCGGCAACGCGGCGCGTGGGCGGGTTGGGCCTCGGACTCGCGATCGTACGCCACCTGGTGGAGCTGCACGGCGGGGAGGTGCTCGCCGAGAGCGCGGGCATCGGCCTCGGCGCGACGTTCACGATCCGGCTCCCCGTGCGCGGCATCGTGGCCGTCAGCTCGGAGCCAGCGCAGGCCGCGGTCGTGCCCAGCCTGGAAGCCGAGCGGATCGAGGTGCGGCTGCAGGGCGCGCGCGTGCTCGTCGTCGACGACGAAGAGGACGCACGCGAGCTCGTGCGCACCGTGCTCAGCGAAGCGGGCGCGGAGGTCTGCACGGCGGAGTCGGCCGCCTCCGCGCTGGAGGCGGTGCACGCGTTCAAGCCGCAGTTGCTGCTGAGCGACATCGGCATGCCCGATGAAGACGGTTACTCCCTGATCCAGCGCGTGCGCGCGCTCCCCGGAGGCGCAAAGCTACCCGCCGTTGCGATGACCGCCTTCGTACGCGGGCAGGACAAGGCGCGCGCGCTCAACGCCGGCTACAACGCGCACCTAGGCAAGCCCGTGCTGCCCGACGATCTGCTGCGCACGTGCGCCGTGATGCTGCTCGGCCGCTAGTGAACTTCGGACTCAGGACACTAGGGACGCGCGGCACTACCCGAGCCCGTTCACGAACTGCACGAGGGCCGCCCCGATTTCTGCCGCATGATCCTTCTGCGGCGCGTGGCCACCGCGCTCGAACGTCAGATGCTGCCGCGTGTTCAAGGAGGCCAGCAGTTCCTCCACGATCGCCGGCTCCACCATCCGGTCGTCGAGACAGCTGGCACAAAACACCGGCACCTTGAGCGAGCGCGCCGCCGCGAGCGAAGGCCCGTAGTCGAGCGTCGAGAGCAGCGCGAGCGTCGTATTCGAGTCCTCCCGCGATGCATGCGCCCCGATCGGGGTACGCGCCATCGCCCGAAAGAACACCTCCCGCGAGACCCGCGTCGCGTTCGTGGCCTTGAGCGCGAGCCGAGGTGGCAGCTTCCGCACCGCCGCATGCGCCCGCAGCCCCGCAGGCGCCAGCAAAGCGAGGCCCTTGCACAGCCGCGACCGCGCAGCCGCGCGCAGCGCCACGAGCCCTCCGAACGAGTGCCCGAGCAATACAAACGGCCTGTCTGCAAGCGTGGAAGCCGCCTCGGCGACAACCTCGACGAGCGCGTCCCAGTCTCCCGCCCGCTGCACCGACGAGCTCCCCGCGAACCCCGGCATGTTCAGCCGAATCATCCGCACGCCCGCAGCCGC
>DASUME010000224.1:0-6514 GCA_036277895.1 Polyangiales bacterium | reverse complement strand
ACGTCGAGCTTCGACGCGTAACCGGCTCGCGGACGACCAAGCTATTCGCAGTCGACCTCGGCAGAGACGGCTACCTCGCGTCGACCACCAAGCTCGTCGGTCCCTTGCCGATCAGCACCTCTGCGAGCCGAGCGCCGCTGACTACGTCGAAGGCGGAGACGCGCCCCTGCTCCGGGCCTTCGTACGGGCCGGCCAACAAGTAAGGCAGGAAGTCGCTGGTCGGCTGGTCGAGCGTGCCGGGTCCGAAGTCGGTCACGTAGACGCGCTTGCCATCGGGGCTGAAGTTGACGCCGAGGGGGCGCCCCGCGAGCTTGATTGTCTGCGTGATCTCGTTGCTGCTCGTGTCGATACGGATCAGCTCGCCGGTTCCGAACTTCGTCACGTAGAGCGCGCGCCCGTCGGGCGTGACGTGGCCGCTGATTCCCTGCGATCCGTCGCCGGTCTGGATCTTCTCGATCACGCGCCAGCCCTCGGTGTCGACGACCGCGATGTCGTCGCTCGTATAGTTCAGCGTGTACACGCGCCGGCCATCCTGGCTGATGGCGATCCACGCGGGCGTCTCCCCCACGGGGATCGGCTGCTTCAGCACCTCTCCCGTGCTCGCGGAGACGGCTCGCAGCGTGCCTTCGCCGAACGGCGGAATGCTCGCCACGTAGAGCACATCGCTGTCGGGGCTGACGATGATCGACGCGGCTAGCTCGGGCGTGGCGAGCGTCTTCTCGAGCTGGCTTGTCGCGGTGTCGATGACAGCGATGCCGCTCGGGTAGATGCCCGCGTAGAGGCGTGTGCCTGCGGGGTTCATGGCGATCACGTACGGCACTCCGCCGACTGGAAGGGTCGAGATCTCGCCGCTGTCGAGCTCGATGGTCGAGACCGACTGCGCCACCCGGTTGGCGGTAAAGAGCTTCCGGTGGTCGGGCGTACCGAGCAGGATGGCGGGCCCTTGATCGACCGCGAAGCGGCGCACGACTTCGTACGTTTCGCCGTCGAGCTCCAGCACTTCGTGGTCGCCCGCCATGCTGGCATAGATCCGTGTGCTCGAAGGCGCGCTGGCGTCCGTGCTCACACCCGTACTGGCATCCGCGATCGCATCCGTGCTCGCGTCAGCGGAGACTTCGGCGTCACGCGGCAAGGTGCTCGCGTCTTCTCCCCCCACGGTCGGGGTCGCGCTGTCTCGGGCGCCTGCGTCCGCGGCGGTGGGAGCGGCTGCAGCGGCATCCGACGGGAGGGGCGGGGCTACCGCTGCGTCAGCAGGGCCGTCGTTCCGGCTGGGGGTTGCCCCGGCATCTGTCGCGACCTTCCCAGTCGGCTTCGGTGCCCAGACCAGCGGAGCTGTATCGGCGCCACAGCCTTGCGACAGTGCGACCAGCAGCGCGCAACGCGCCAGCCAACTCGAACCGGCAGGACGCCTGAATGCACGACGATGATCGGAAGGGCGCACGGAAGTACCTCGCGGTGATGACGCGAGTCAGCTAGAGGTACTACGCGGACGAATCAAGCAGATGCGCTTGTTGCTGCAGCTCGACGAACGACTCGCACCGCTCAGCGTGCTTCTCGCAACGGACCCCTCCTGCCGCGGATCGTGCATCGCAGGGAGGCTGGGAGGCCGGCAGACCGCCCAGCGCGAGCAGCACTGCGACAACGCGGAGCTGTGGGACGCGACGAGCGCGCGCCATACGAAGCGCTTGCGCGAAGGCCTCGAGGATCGCGTGCCGGTCGCTCGGTTCGCGCGCGAGCGCCCCTATGACCGCGCGTGCACGCGCACCACGCAGCGAGGGCAGCAGCTCGCCGAGATCGCGCGGTGCGCTGCTCGCGATCAGCGCCGCGTGCGCGGCCGCATTCGCCGCGCGAAACGGACGCGCACCCGTGAGCGCTTCGTAGGCGATCACGCCGAGTGCGCAGACATCCGTGCGTGCATCCTGGTTGCGCGCACCGCGCAGCTGCTCGAGCGGCATGTAGCCGGGCGTTCCGACGATGCCGCCTTCGCGCGTCAGCGACTCGTCGTCTGCTTCGGGCGCATGCAGCGTGGCGACCCCGAAGTCGAGCACCTTGGCCAGCGCGCCGCCCGGCGTACGCTCGATGAAGACGCTGTCCGGCTTGAGGTCGCGATGCACCACGCCGCTGCGATGGAGCGCCGCGACGCCCTCCAAGGTGGGCAGCAGCAGCACCATCAGCGCGTCCCAGTCCAGCCGTGCGCGCCGGAGCGGTGCGCCGAGCGTCTCGCCCTCGAGGAGCTCCATCACAAGGTACGGATGCTCGCCCTCACGGCTCGCGTCATACACGTCGACGACGTTGGGATGGCGAATGCTCGCGGCGATGCGCGCTTCCCGTGCAAAGCGCAAGCGTGCGATAGCGACCGTCGATCACGCTGCCGATGGTGGGCTCACTCGCGTGTGCACTGCCCCCCAGCTGCTCGCGCAGCAGCCCCGTGAACGCGACCTGCGCAAGGGCATCGGCGGCCCTCGGTGCGTGGGGGACCGCGCGCAAGAGTGCGTCGTGCTCGCTCGACGGGTCCGCGTAGCCTTGCTCTCGCCTCTTTGTCCCGCTGCTCGCCACCGCTTGCTTCGAGGTCGAGGATCTCCAATCCGTCGAGAGCGAGGACGCCTCGACCAAGGCGCCAGACGACACCGGCGAGCCAGTCGTCGATGCAGCCGGTCCTCCGGACGCGCAGACGCAGCCGACCGTTCCTTGCAGCGCGACGAGCTGTGAAGAAGGTCAGGTTTGCGCACCGAGTGGCTCCTGCATCGCGCGCTGCGATCAGTCCGGCGTGTGCTTGGTCGCTTCCAGCACGCGCGTCGTGTCGGCGCTCATGGCCGACGGACCGGTGCTCTACGTCGCGCTGGCGGCGACGTCGGACCGCTACGGGAACCTGGCGCCCGACGCAGAGCTGCGCACCCTGATCGGCGACGGCGACCTGACGCTGCTCACGACGCTGCCCGAGAATGCCGAGCGCATCGAGAGCCATGGCGAGCACGTGTACTGGACCGGGACTCGTCCCGACACCACCTCGAAGAAGATCCGTCGCGTCTCGAAGCGCGCGGTGAGCGGACCTGAAGCGCTGTACGCCGGCGCTAGCGTCATGGGAGACATCATCTTCAGCGACACTCAGCTCGCGTTCCGAAAGGCCGATGGGATCTACGTCGGCTCGCTGGATGGCGCGGCGGAGCTTCGCAAGGTTCAGGACTGCCCTGCCGTGGCGCTGGACCAGCCAGACTTCTGCTATCCGAAGGCGTTCAGCGGAGACTCGTTGTTCTACCTGCGCGCGGACGAGCCCACCGCCATCGACAGCAGTCCGTCCGCGCTGTCTTACATCGACCTGGTCACGACGGAGCGCAAGGAGTACGGCCGCGCCTACCACGTAACGAGGTTCCTCGCGGTCGCCCCGCCGTACGTCTACCTACCCATGTTGGGCGGCACGGCCCAGGTGATCTACAGACGCGACGTCCGCGATCTGACCATCCCTGACTTCGCGATCTGGGTGGGTCTCTCGCCGTACTATTCGCTCTCGGACGGGCGCGCGATTCAGCAGCGAGGGGACTGGGTCTATGTGCTCGCTGCCGAGTCGATCTTCGGCGATGGCCAACACCGTAAGCGCCTGGTGTTCGAGCGCATGGCTGCGGTCGGGCCCGTGAACGTGCAGTCCCTCCTGCCGGACACCTTCGGTACCCCGAGCACGGACCTGTACGGAGACTACACGTTGACCGACACCCACGCGTTCATCGCGGTGACGCAGACGTCATGGGCCGGCACGCTGGGGTCCCTCGTCTACCGCATCCCGCTCCCCCGGTAGTCGAAATGAAGACGGCCGCCCTCTCGTTCGAGAGGAGCGGCCGTCTTGATTCGCATGCGTAGGAGAGAGGATTACTCCTCTTCGCTGACCGCCGCGAAGTGATCCTCGTGCGAGGGCGTCGAGGGCGGGGCGCCGCGGAACTCGCGGTCGTCGAACGCCACGTCGAAGCGCTTGTACGCTGCGAGGCCGGTGCCCGCCGGGATCAGGCGGCCCATGATGACGTTCTCCTTGAGGCCACGAAGCTCGTCGACCTTGCCGGAGATGGACGCCTCGGTGAGCACCTTGGTGGTCTCCTGGAACGACGACGCGCTGATGAACGAGTCGCCGGACAGCGCCGCCTTGGTGATACCGAGCAAGAGCGGCTCCGCGACGGCGGGCTGGCCACCGCGCGCGATCACCTTCTCGTTCTCGCGCACGAACTGCATCTTCTCCACGGTCTCGTCCATCAGGAAGTTGGTGTCACCCACCTCCTTGATGCGCACGCGACGCAGCATCTGGCGAACGATCGCCTCGATGTGCTTGTCGTGGATGCTGACGCCCTGCAGGCGGTAGACCTGCTGGATCTCGTTCACGAGCCACGCCGCCAGTTCCTTCTCGCCCTTGACGCGAAGGATGTCGTGCGGGTTCGCCGGACCGTCCATCAAGGCCTCGCCGGTCTTGACGCGGTCGCCTTCCTTGACGGTGAGGTGGCGGCCCTTCGCGATCAGGTACTCCTTGGGCTCGCCAATCTCCGGCGTGATGACCAGCTTGCGCTTGCCCTTGGTGTCCTTGCCGAAGTTCACGATACCGTCGATATCCGCGACGATCGCGTGGTCCTTGGGCTTGCGCGCTTCGAACAGCTCCGCAACGCGCGGCAGACCACCGGTGATGTCCTTGGTCTTGGTGGACTCGCGCGGGATCTTCGCGATGACCTCGCCCGCTTCCACGGTCTGACCTTCGGACGGGATGATGTTCGCGCCGACGGGCAAGAAGTAGCGCGCGACGTGGTCGCCCACGCCGGTGCGCTTGGTGTCACCCGAGGTCGCGTCCTTCACGGAGATGCGCGGACGAGCCGACGCATCACGCGCTTCGATGACGACTCGGCGCGACAGACCGGTGATCTCGTCGATCTTCTCCTCCATCGTGACGCCGTCGACGATGTCGCCGTACTTCACGACGCCATCGACCTCGGTGAGGATCGGGATCGCGTAGGGATCCCACTCCGCGAGCATCGTGCCCTTGGTGACCCTGGAGCCGTTCTCGACCTTCAGCTGCGCGCCGTAGGTGAGGTTGTAGCTCTCGCGCTCGCGGCCCGAGTCGTCGAAGATCTTGATCAGACCGTGACGGTTCATGACCACGACGTTGCCGTCACGCTTGGTGAGCAGCTTGGTGTTCTCGACGCGAACGGTACCGTCCGTGCGGTTCTCGATCGAAGACTGCTCGATCTTGCCGCGCGCGGCCGCACCACCGATGTGGAACGTACGCATGGTGAGCTGCGTGCCGGGCTCGCCGATGGACTGCGCCGCGATGACGCCGACCGCTTCGCCGATGTTGACGTTGTAGCCGCGACCGAGGTCTCGGCCGTAGCACGACGCGCACACGCCGCGGCGTGCCTCGCAGGTGAGCACCGAGCGGATGATGACGCCCTGGATACCCGCGTCTTCGACCGCCGTGACGGCGGCCTCGTCGATCGGGGAGTTCGCCGGCAGGATGACCTCGCCCGTGACCGGGTCGACGACCTCCTCGAGCACGACGCGACCGAGGATACGCTCGCCGAGCGGCTGCACGACCTCGCCGCCCTCTTCGAGCGCCTGGAGCCAGATGCCGTCGAGCGTGCCGCAGTCGATCTCCGTGACCACGGCGTCCTGCGCGACGTCGACGAGACGACGCGTGAGGTAGCCGGAGTTCGCGGTCTTGAGCGCCGTGTCCGCCAGGCCCTTACGAGCACCGTGGGTCGACGTGAAGTACTGACCGACGGTCAGACCCTCGCGGAAGTTCGCCGTGATGGGCGTCTCGATGATCTCGCCCGAGGGACGCGCCATCAGACCGCGCATGCCGGCCAGCTGACGAATCTGCTGGTTCGAGCCGCGCGCGCCGGAGTCGGCCATCATGAAGATCGGGTTGAACGACGGAGTCTCCTGCGTCGCGCCCGTCTCCGGATCGGTCGCCGTCTCGCGGCCGATGCCCTCGAGCAGATCCTTCGCGACCTTGTCCGCGACGTCCGCCCAGATGTCGACGACCTTGTTGTAGCGCTCGCCGTCGGTGATCAGACCTTCCTGGTACTGCTCGATGACCGTCTCGACGTCCGCCTGGGCGGCCGCGAGCAAGACCTTCTTGCTGTCCGGGATGACCATGTCGTCCATGCAGATGGAGACGCCGGCGCGGGTGCTCTGCTCGAAGCCGAGCGCACGCAGACGGTCCGCCAGGAGCACGGTGTTCTTGTTACGGCGCGAGCGATAGCACTGGTCGATCAACGACGAGAGCGCCTTCTTGTCCAGCGTGCGGTTCACGTGCTGGAACTCGAGGCCATCCGGGAGGATCTCGCTGACCAGGACGCGACCGACCGTGCTGTCCACGATCTTGTTGTCGACGCGCACCTTGATCTTCGAGTGGATCTCCGCCTCGCCCGAGTCGTACGCGCGGCGCACTTCCTCGGTCGACGAGTAGACACCGCGCGCCACGCCATCGGGCTTCGCGTCGCGGTAGCAACCGCGGCCAAACGGCTTCTCGCGCGTCATGTAGTAG
>DASUME010000223.1:0-3906 GCA_036277895.1 Polyangiales bacterium | reverse complement strand
CGCAACTTCGGACAGCATCAGGCGATCGCGGCGGGGCTCGAGTTCGCCAGCGGCAACTGGACCGTGGTCATGGACTGCGACCTCCAGGACCCGCCGGAGGAGATCGCGCGCATGTACGCCAAGACGCGCGAGGGCTTCTCGGCGGTGTTCGCGCGCCGCATGAATCGCAAGGATGCGGTGACCAAGCGCGGCCTCTCGCACGGCTTCTCGAAGGTGCACGGCTTGCTCGGCGGCTTTCAGGCCGACTCCAGCATCGGCAACTTCTCGCTGATCTCGCGCAAGGTGGTCCGCCAGCTGCGTAACTTTCGCGAGCGTAAGCAGAACTACGCAATGCAGGTGCACTGGCTCGGCTTCCAGACCGCGTACATCGACATCGAGCACGCGCCACGGCACTCGGGAAAGAGCACCTACACGCTCGTGCGCCAGCTGCGCCACGCCGTCACCACGGTGCTCTCGCAGTCGACGCGGCCGCTCTACGTGTCCGCAGTCTTTGGTTTGATGATGTCGGTCGGTGCCGCGGGCTACGCGGTGCACCTGATGGTGCGCCGCTTCATGTACGGCCTGGGCATCGAGGGATGGACCAGCGTGATGGTCTCGCTGTTCTTCCTGTTCGGTTGTCTGATCATGAACCTCGGGATCTTGGGGCTCTACCTCGGCAACATCTTCCTCGAGCTGAAGCACCGGCCCGCGTTCGTGGTGGAGCAAACGACGTTCGAGTCGGGTGAGGATGTATGATCAGGATTCCGTTCAACCGCGCGAGCTTCTTGGGCAACGAGCGACGCTACATCGAGGAGTCGCTGACCAACTTGCACATCTCGAGTGACGGCAGCTTCTCCAAGCGAGCGAGTGCGATCCTCGCCGAGGAGCTGGTCGTGCCGCGCGCGTTGCTGACGACGTCCTGCACCGATGCCCTGGAGATGTGCGGCCTGCTGCTCGACCTCGCGCCCGGCGACGAGGTGATCATGCCCTCGTTCACGTTCGTCTCGACCGCGAACGCGTTCGCGCTGCGCGGCGCCAAGCCGGTGTTCGTCGACATTCGCGGTGACACCTACAACCTCGACGAGCGCTTGCTGGAGGCCGCGATCACGCCGCGCACCAAGGCGATCTGCGTGGTGCACTACGCCGGCATCGCGTGCGAGATGGACACGATCATGGCGATCGCGGCGCGCCGCGGCATCCCGGTGATCGAGGACAACGCGCACGGCTTGTTCGGTCGCTACAAGGGGCGCCCGCTGGGCGGCTTCGGCGAGCTCTCCACGCTGAGCTTCCACGAGACCAAGAACCTGTCTTGCGGCGAGGGGGGGGCGCTCGCCTGCCGCGATCCGCGCTTCGTGGAGCGCGCCGAGATCCTGCACGCCAAGGGCACCAACCGCGCGCGCTTCCTGCGCGGCCAGGTCGACAAGTACACCTGGTGCGACGTCGGCTCGAGCTTCGGCATGTCCGACCTGCTGGCGGCCGTATTGTTCGGCCAGCTGGAGGCGCGCAACCAGATCATGAACGCGCGCCAGCGCCTGTACGAGTGGTACCGCGACGCGCTCGGCCCGACCGCGCGCAACCACGGCTGGCAGCTGCAGCACGTGCCGGAGCACTGCGAGTCCGCGTACCACATGTTCTCGCTGCTGATGCGCTCGCAGGCCGAGCGCGACGAGCTGATCACGTACCTGCGCGCGAACGGCGTGCTCGCGGTGTTCCACTACGTGCCGCTACACACCTCGGACATGGGCAAACACTTCGGCTACGAGCCAGGGCAGTTCCCGGTCACCGAGGATGTCTCGGCGCGGCTGGTGCGCTTGCCGTTCTTCAACTCGATGTCCGATCAGGACGCCGACGACGTGATCAAGGCCGTGCGCGCGTTCGCCGACCGCCACTAAGGGTGGGGACAGGTCGGTGGCTGCATCAGCCCCGCGTGCAGCTCGGCCAGCCATGGGTCGCGCTGCCCCTGCGGAAGTGCGCGCGCCGCCTCGACCACACGTCGGACCTCGTCGACTCGGCCGCGACGGAGCGCTAGCTCCTGCGAGGCGAGCAGGGGCTCGCGGCTCGGACCGTCCGCGAGCGCCTTGCCGAGCGAGGTCTCGGCGCTGCGGAAGTCGCAGAAGGTGGCCGCCAGCGCGGCGTGCAGCGAGGCCACCACCGGCACGTCGCGCACTTGCTCGGCCGCGCGCGTGATCTGCGAGTAGCCGTCGCGGTAGAGCTGCCACTCGCCCACGTTGCGCGGCCAGCGGAAGCCATCGCTGCCGTGGCCACGCTTGAGCGGCGCCAGCGTCAGCGCACCGAGTACCCACGCACGGTACGCACTCGTGCCCTCGACCTGGGCCAGCCGCGTGAGCTCTTCGCGCATGCGGCTCTGCTGCACCAGATCCGCGTCCAGGATCCAACCGAGCGCGTAGCTGGGCTGCAGCGCACGCAGCGGGGGAAACAGGCCCGCGCCCTTTGCATCGAGCAGGTCATCGCGCACGTAGGTCGCGTGTAGATCTTCGATCATCACCAGCGACCAGCCCGTTCGCGGCGCGATGAACGACGACAGCTGATGCTCGCCGGCGCCGGCGTGGCTCGCGATCACCACGTTGACGTCGAGCTCGCGCGTCAGCGTGTCGAACGAAGCGCGATCGCCGAACGCGCGGCTCACGCGCTGCACCCACTCCGGCCCGTAGAAGGGCACGCGCCCGTCGAGCGCGAAGCGGCTGTTCGGTGCGGCGTACATGGTGAACCACGAGTCCTGCATCGCTGCGAACACGCGCGGCGAGCGGCCATGGTGCGCGAGCATCGCGGCCGCCGCGCGCGGCGTGCCCGCGTAGGAGAGCCGTGCGCCGAACACGCCGCCAGGCGGCAGCTCGCGCGCCGCGACGGGGATCGCGATCACGAGCGCCAGCGAGAGCACCGAGGCAGCCGTCACGAACCAGCCCGTGCGCAGCCGGCGACTGAGCAGCGCCAGCCCCACGCCCAGCAGCGGCGCGGTCAGCACCATGAACTCGGCCACGAACCGAATGGAACGAAAGCAGGCCGCAGCGAGCACCAGCGCGAGTGGCAACATCGGGCGCAGCAGCGGCCGCCGCCACGCCAGCGGCGCGATCACGGCCAGCAGCGCGGCGTGCAGCGCGGGGCCGAGCTGCAGCCAGGCCGGGTCGTGCGCCTGCCAGGCGGCCCACTCGGTGACGAGGCTGCGATAGCGGCCGTCGAACACGTGCGCGATCGCGTCGGTCGAGATCGCGGGCCCGTAGGGCGAGATGCAGCTGGCCACGAGCTGCACGCCGACCACCAGCGCAAACCAGCGGCGCAGCGAGGGGGCACCGAGTGCGAGGAAGCACAACCCGATGCCGAGCCCGAGCAGGTGGCTGCCGTGCGCGTTGACCCACACTACGTGCAGCACGCCGAGCACGCTGACCAGCGCGATGCGCGTGCGGCGGTGCGTGGAGCGGGAGAGCAAGCTCAGGATCAGCAGGTACGCGGCGCCCAGGCACAGCCCGAGCACGTGCGGCCGATCGCTCAGGCGCGAGCGGATGGCGGGGATGATGGCGAGGATCGCGCAGCTGGTGAGCACGCTGCCGCGCGGTCCGATCAGGTGCTGCGCGAGCTCGCATGCGGCCAGCGCGGCCAGCGCCAGCAGCGCGCACTTGAAGATCGTGACCGCCGCGTAGCCGTGCTGATCGAACAGCGTCCAGGTGCCGAGATCGCTGAGCCACTCGTAGTTGTGCCAGGGGCGCGCCGGCCCGGGCAGCAGCGACCAGGTGTCGAGCTGCGGCACCGAGCCGAGCTGCGCGATCTGCCGGCCCTGCGCGAGGTGCCCGAAGGTGTCGGGGTTGTTGCCCGGATACCAGCCCGCGAGCGCGAGCGCGAACGCGCCGAGTGCTCCATGGGCACGCCCAACCCAAGCGCCGTGGTTCCCCTCCACACGCGCATCCTAACCCC
>DASUME010000222.1:0-2983 GCA_036277895.1 Polyangiales bacterium | reverse complement strand
CGACCAGGCCGAGCAGCCCGAGCGCGAGCGCCAGCTTGGGCAGCGCATCGACGTCTTCTTTCTTGGCGTGATCGAAGATCGCAAACGGCGTGGGCAGCGTGGTGTAGCCGCGCGCGACCACGTAGCCGACATCGGCCGCCGAGGCGCTGCCTGCCACGAGTGAGTACACGGCGCGACCGCGGCCGTCGAGCTCGAACGGCTCGGTGCGCTCGCCGCGCTGTAGCTTCTCGTCGGCGCGCGCGCTGGTCAGCACGGCGAGCAGCTCGGGCTGCGTGGGTGCGCCGGGCTTGTCGGTGGGCGAGTAGCTGGCGATCACCTTGTCGCGGAAGAAGAAGCCCAGCGACGGACCACCGAGGCGATCACTCAGGCGCTGCGCGAGCACCGCGTCGAGCTTCTGCGCGTGGATCAGCGCACCCACGAACGCGCCGCGATCGATGATCGGTCGCGCGGCCACGCGATAGACCTGCGAGTCGTAGACCCAGACGTCGTCGCCGAGGAAGCCGGACAACGCGCGCTCGACGAGCGGGATCTCGCCCAGGCCTGCGCCCGTACGTGCCGGACGTCGACCTTCTTGCGCGACGATCGTGCCGTCGTTGTCGACCGCGATCAGCAGGTCCGCGCGCAGCTCTTCGAGCTGCTGATTCATGGTGCGCAAGCGCGTCTGAAGGTTCTTGCCGTTCTTGCCGCGTACGCCGTCGCGCACGGCGGAGTCGGCGGCGATCGGCGACATCGCGTCCAGACGGGCGCGCGCGTCGAGCTTGAGCAGCATCTCGGTGGCGAAGCGATCGCGCCGCAGCTGCTCGTCGGTCGAGGCGAGCTCTTCGCGGTTGATCACGCCGCGCGCGAGCAAGGCGGTGGACAGGCCCGCGATGGCGGCGATGGCGAGGACCAGGAACCAAACTCTAGAGAGCAGCATGCCGTGGCCTCACTTCCCTGCCGGCGGCAGTGGGATGGCGTCCACTTCGGTCTCTTTGCTGCCGATCTCGACCTCCGCGGTCGAGACCTCCTTGGCGCCGCGAAAGACCTTCAGCGTGTAATTGCCGGGAGGCACGTCCTGAAACTTGAAGCTGCCGTCGTTGCCGGGGTTCACCACCTGCGTGAGCTTGGCGACCACGTGCAGGTAGCCGTGCACGTACGGCGCGAGCTTGTCCTGCACGGCGAAGGAGCCCGTCTGCTCCATCACAACGCTGCGGGTGGAGCCGGGGCTGGTCTCCACGGCGTCGAAGCCCTTCAGCTCCTTCACCACCAGCTCGTGGCCGAAGTCGTCTTCGTTGCGAATGCGCAGCGTGGTGCCCACCTGCGCGACGATCGTGCTCGGTGTCAGCGTGCCGTTCTTGAGCACCACCGTGATCGAGTCCTTCGTCGGCTGCGGGCCGATCAACACGGCGCTGACTTCACGCGCGTAGTCGAAGTTGGCTTTCTTGGGATCGATGAAGCCGTTCCACTCTTGCCAGTAAGGCGCGCGCACGCCCTCGACCGACTTGAGCTTGACCTCCTCGGTCGCGCGCACGCTGCCCTTGAGATCTCCCGCGCGCACGCCGCTCGCGCACAACAAGCCGGCGGTGAGCGCGCATACCTTCACCGTCGCGAGTGGCAACCGTCGCCCCACGACCGACGTCGTCCGAAGCAAATCCCTCATGATCCCCCGTTCCCGGATCCAGACTAAGGCAGCGGGGGAGAGCAGATCAATTGGGGCGCACAGGCGGAGGCGCGTAATAGTCGACCACCTCGATCGGCGCGGCCAACGCGGCGCGTACGACTCTGCGTCGACCGACCACATCGCCTCCGATCTGGAGCGCCATCGGCTCGACGTAATGGATGGCGATGCGCTCGCAGAGGAAGTCGTGCACGGTGCGCTTGTTGCGGTAGCTGCCGCGCCAGATGCTGCGGATGTGGGCGGCAACCTCGATCGAGCCGATGTCGCACACGCGCAGGCTGAAGCGGTCGTCGCGCTCGTCCGCGAAGGGGAACACACGCGCGCCGAAGCCCCAGTAGGGGATGGTCGAGAGCGCGACCAGGCGCGAGGGGCCCTCGTAGAGCACGGCGCCCTCCGGGATCTCGCAGTCGGGGCGGTCGTCCGGGCCGATGCGCTCGCAGGTGGCGCCCTCGTTCACGATCCGAACGTGCGGGTGCGAGCGCAGCACGAACTCGGGCAGGCTGCGGCCGAGCACCGAGAGCGCGTAGGCGCTCGGGCCGGTGGCGAGCGGGCGGGTGAGCTTGCTCTTCGAGAGCCAGTCCTTGGTGGTGCCGTAGTGCTCGAGGCAGATCGCGTCCACGCCGAGGCCGGCGAAGGGCGTGAGCAGGCCCTCGACCTCGATCAGCTTGAGCTTGCGGCTGCCGCCCTCGCTGCGCAGGCGCGCGAGGTCCGCGACCACGGCCTTGTTGCTGCTGGCGGCGTCGTTGCCGAGCACCCAGGACAGCGCGTTGCCGGTGCCGAGCTTGAGCAGGCCAAAGCGTGGCGGTTCGTGGCCGAGCTTCTGGCAGGCGCGCACGACGCGCGTGACCATCTGCACGAAGGTGCCGTCGCCGCCGCCCGTGAGCACCGTGGGGTAGCGCCGCTCCGCGATCGTGTGCGCGATGCGCTCGGCCTCGGCGAGGTCGCGCGAGACGAACAGGTCGCCCGTCTGCACGATCTGATCGAGCACCTCGACGATGTCCGCCGTCACTTGCCGGGCGCGCCCGTTGACGACCACCGCGACGCGGTCGAGGGCACTCAGATCCAGTTGCGCACTATCATCGGTGCTGAGCACGGGCGCACTGTAGCGCATGTCGCCGCGTCAGAAGCGCGAGCCCGAGCGCAGCGAGCCGCGGAGGGGTGGGTCCCGACGCGGCTTCGCCGCGTTGGGCGGGGAGGTCGCGTGACCTCCGCATTGAGGTTGGAAGCGCGAGCCCGAGCGCAGCGAGCCGCGGAGGGGTGGGTCCCGACGCGGCTTCGCCGCGTTGGGCGGGGAGGTCGCGTGACCTCCGCATTGAGGTTGGAAGC
>DASUME010000221.1:0-9109 GCA_036277895.1 Polyangiales bacterium | reverse complement strand
AGCATCGCGGCGACCGCGCCTCGCCCGTCGCGCAGCGCCGTAAATGCACGCTCGAAGTGCTCGGCTTCGTAGCACCAGAAGAGCTCGTAACGCACGCTCGTGTCGAGCAGCATCTGATCGCGGGCTGGCACCGCGTACGGGTCGACCTCCCACAAGAACATGTACTGCGGAGGTGACTCGACTACGCGGTCGAGCGGGCCGTGCACATCGGAAGCATCGCGCTCCAAGACGCGGCCCTCCTCGTTGGTGCGTCCGATCCGCGGCGTCCCGCTGGGCGCACCATGCTCGCGCACCAGCACGTACGCGTTTGCGACTGGAACGAAGTCCAGCTCGAACGGTTCGTCAGGGTGGTCGACGTCGAGCGGCTTGACGTGAACTGTGCCGAGTACGAGCTGGGTGAGCGTGATGGGGTTCACGACGTGTGCTGCGATGCGCTTGTGGTTGGGGGACATCGCTACGCTCCGTATTCGCGTTCGAGCTCGCGGCAGGTTGCTTCGTCGAGCAGGCCGTCTGGGTCTTGCTGGTTGAGCCGCGTGCGTTGAAACGCCGTTGTGCGGTCGCGTAGTGAGCCGTGGCTGAAGCCCAGGGCGTGCAGGCGTGCGTCGGCGCCGCTGGCTACGGGTTGATCGCCGTCGACGGCCGGATCGAGCTGATCGATCAAGAGCTCGAAGCGCAGACGGGGGCGATCGAACTGCACGACGAGCTTGTCGGTGCCGATCGGCACGTGCTCGCGCAACACTCCGTCTGCGTCGGTGGGTGCGGCGCCGGGCCGGTCGATGTTGCGGGCGAGCACTTTGTACGTGAGGTCTGCGAGTGGCCGCTTCGCACGATCTTGCAGGCGCACGCTGATCTCGAGCTGTGGCTCCTCGATCACGATGCGGTGCAGCTGATCGGTCGAGAGCTTGACCTGATGTACCGGGGTCGGCGGGATGTGCAGCCGATCGCCGGGGAGCAGGACGTGCGGACTGCTCCGCCGCGCGCGCAGAGCTGCGTTGGCACCGTGCTCCCACACTTGCCGCCAGTCGCCGATGCCGTGCTGGCGAGCGATGCGCGCCACGCTCTCGCCCTGTTTCACTACGTGGGTTGCGTCGCGCCGCTGATGCGCGGGCTCCTTGGCCACGGGAGCACGCCACGCGTCTTCGGCGAGGTGGGGGAGCCGAACCTTGCACACGCCGGCAGGAATGCCTTCGATCCGGACGTGCCCTTCAGCATCGGTAACGAGCGAGTGCACGTCGCCACTTGCAGTCTCGATCGCGCAGCGCATGAGCGCGGCGGGCGCTCCGTTCTCGCGGACCGTCTCGAGCCCGATCCACGCTCTCGAGGTCGAGTCGTACCGGGGCTCGAGGACGGGACGTGTTCCGCGACGACCAGGGGTAGGGCGCGTGGGCTGTGCCACCACGATCGCCGCCCAAGTTGGCGGATCGCACTCGCCGGGGAAGCCGCAGCCGAGTGCTTCTTCGAGCGCGTCGAGCATGGGCGCGGGCTGCGCGAAGGGACTGCGCTCGAACACGCACTCGAACAGCGCGCCCAACGCGTCGAGAGGGAGCGCCGTGCGCAGTGCGAACGCTGCGTCCCGCATCTTCATGAGCTCGAATCCGACCGGAGCCACGTGCACGTCCGCGAAGGGGGCGGCCCGCAAGACCAGCAACCGCTCGCCAGAGGAATCCTCGATCGTGGCCAGGCGGTGGAGCGGTCTTGCCATGTTCGGTCGCCGGCGAAGTAAGCCACGCGCGGGGCCACACTCAAGCGCGGGTCACCGCGTGGGGTGAAGCCTCGCGCGACAGCGTTGTTACTCCCGCGTGGTGCGGGCGCGCCCTAGCTTCTCTGGGAAGGAGCAGAGCATGAGAAAGATGATCGCCGCGCTGCAGATGTCGCTCGATGGATTGGCGCAAGGCTCGGACATGGGTGGCCCGGAGTGGGTCGACTCGTGGGCGGACGCGCTGGCGTTGATCTCGGAGGTCGACGCATTCGTGCAGGGCGCGGGCATGTACCCCGGGTACGCGCAGTATTGGTCGGCGATCGAGGCGGACCCCAGCGCGACGGCGCCGTTCTCGTCGCGCAAGCCTTACGAGCGCGAGGTCGCGTACGCGCAGCGCGCCGCCGTCACGCCGCACTACGTGCTCAGCCGCAGCCTCGACCGGGTCGAGTGGCCCTCGACTGCTCGCATCGTGCGCGACCTGGATGCTCTACGCGCGCTGAAGGCCGCGCCGGGCAAGAACATCTACGTCGTCGGCGGCCCCTCGCTCGTCGTTCAGCTGCTCAATGCGGCGCTGATCGACGAGCTGTACCTGATCGTCGCGCCGCTGTTGCTCGGCGGCGGCAAGCCGATGTTCGCGGGCAGCGAGCTCAAACAGCTGCAGCTCGTGCGCGCCGAGCCCGCGAAGCACGGCCGCGTGATCCTGCGCTACCGCGCTTAGTGCTTCGCGAGCGCCATCAACACGATCGGCAGAATGCGAGCCGCCGCGGCGACATCGGGCCGGTAGTGCAGGAACAACCCGGACAGCACGCCGAACACGCGCCCCAGCATCACGAACTCTTCGGGCAAGCGCACCACCGGATCGTTCTCGATCGTGCGCGTCATGACCGTGAGCTGCGAGAGCACCTCCACCTGTGTCGGCCAGTCGCCGCCGCGTGCCTGCACCACGCCGATCTCGTCGAGCACCGTCTGTGCGTAGGTGTGGATGCCGGCGAGCGTGCCGCTCTGCGTGGCGAAGCCGAGCTGTTGCAGGGAGAGCGCCATGCCGGCGGCATCCTTGGCCACGAACGCCTTGGCCAGGTCGGTCAGGATGCGCAGCTGCTCGGGGGCCAGCTCCTTCGCGCAGCCGAAGTCGAGCAGCACGAGCGTGCCGTCCTCGCGCGCGAGCAAGTTGCCGGGGTGCGGATCGGCCTGAAATAAGCCGAGATCCAGGGTCTGGCGCACGTACGCCTCCAGCACGCGCGCCAGCAGCTCGCTGATCGTGCTGCGCGAGGCCGCATCGTTGTGCCCGTGCAGGCGGTCGAGCAGGGTGGTGATCTTCTCACCGGGCATGAACGTGGTGGTCAGCACGCGCGCGCTCGAGCGCTCCATCACCACCGACGGAACCTCGATCCGCGCATCGCCCGCGAAGAAGTCCGCCATACGCTGCGTCAGCACGGCCTCGCGCGCGTAGTCGAGCTCGGCCCAGATCATCGCCTTGGTCTCGCGCACGATGGTGTCGAGATCGATCGGCGGCAGGCTGTCGCCGAGTGCCTTCAGGAACAGCTCCAGCAGCTCGAGATCGATCGCGACCAGCTCGCTGATCTGCGGCCGCTGTACCTTCACCGCGACCTCGCGGCCGTCGTGCAGCGTGGCGCGGTGCACCTGGCCGATGCTCGCCGCTGCGAGCGGCTCGCCGTCGAACACCGGGAACAAGTCCTCGAGGGGCCGCCCGAGCTCTTCCTCGATCGTGCGCATGATCAGCGCCACCGGCACCGGCGGCGCCGCATCCTGCAGCCTGCTCAGCTCGCGCACGAACGCGGCCGGCAGCAGGTCCGGGCGCGACGACAGGATCTGACCCACCTTGAGCAGCGCGCCGCCCTGACGCACGCACAGCTCGTAGAGCCGCCGGGCGCTGTCATCGTGCAGCTGCTCCAGCGCACGCGCCGCGGAGGCGCGCGACATGAACGCCGCCTTGGTGGTGTGCAGCCGGTAGCTCGCGACCACGCGTCCGAGGGTGAGCGCGGCGCTGGTCAGGCGGCCGAGCTTAGTCTGCCACCCCGAGGCCCAGTTTTGTGGCTCGCGCGCGGAGAAACCGCGCGCTTCGACGCGCGAGCTCTGCAGCAGCTGCGAGAACACGCCCTGCACCTCGGCCGCCGCGTCGCGCGCCTCCCAGGCGACCGTCTCGATGGCGCGCAGCACGGCGTCCACGGCCTGCAGCCACAGCTTGATCGCACTGCGCGCGTCGAACTCGCCCGCGCTCGTGCGTGGCCGGTAGCTCCGCGGACCCGCTGCATCATGAAGCGCCATCACCATTGCTCCCTGCGCTAGCGCGTGGAGACCACGCGCGTCGACCGTCATCTGTTGTAATACGCTCTGTATTACAAACGACGGAGGGGGCGCAAGCCGGTTCTTCAGCGGCTGATGGTGTCGAGGCAATCCTGGCAGACCCACACCCGCGGTAGCTCGGGGCGATCGGTCATGCCGAGGTAGGCCCGTGAGCCGCGTGGGATCTCGGTGGCGCAGTTGGCGCAGCTGGCCGCTCGGTTGAGCACCAGCTCCTGGAAGCCGTACACGTCCGCGAGCGGGCCGCTGGCGAGCGGCGGCTTCGGCACGGCGGGCTCCGGGATCTCGCTGCCCTCGACGTCGATCACCTCGGCCTCGCGGCGACGCGGCTCACGGTGCGACGTGTGACCACGTGCGGTGGCCGCCAGCCGCGCCGCGTCGCGCTTCACCGTCGCCACCATCTCCACCGAGTCCGTGACCACGCGGTCCACCTCGCTGACGACGTTGTCGACCAGACTGAAGGTGTCCTCGAGCACGTTGCGGATCAGGTGGGAGACCGAGAGACGCCGCTTGCGAGCCTCGTCCTTCAGCGTGCTCTCGAGATCCTGAGGAACACGCGTCTGGATCAGTCGGTCTTTGCGCGGGCGGTCGTCCATAACTCCGGCGCTCTGTCATCCGCTCGAGTGAGCGGAAAGCGTTAGCGTGCTTCGAGCTGCTTGCGCGCGCGCTTACGGCGGTTGCGCTCGGCTTCCGCCTGCTTCTTACGGCGCTTGACCGAAGGCTTCATGTAGCTGCGGCGCTTCTTCAGCTCACGCATGATTCCCTCGGAGGCCATCATGCGCTTGAGCTGCTTGATTGCGCGCTCCACGCCACGCTCGCCAACCTCGACCTCGACGGGTTTGCACTGAACTGGATCGCCTGCCATGAGCCCTCTTCCTCTACGCGTCGGGCGCCTCACGGGCGCCTTTTTCGATCGTCGCACGCGCCAAAGCGCCCACAACTGAAAACCGGGCCCGTTTCATGCCGTGCGACCCTCAAGAAAGCAAGCCGCGGTCGGGACATTTGTGGCTACACTTGCGGAACCGCGGGCCCGTCGAGCTGCGGTGCAGAGGCTGCGACCGATGGCCAGTCCCGACCTGAATCCTAGCTCCTTACGCGCTCGTGCGAAGAACTGGCTGTACCGCCAGCTGCGCCTGGGCATCGGCCTGGGGGCGCTCGTCATCCTGACGATCAACGGGGGCGTTCGAGCCTCCGGCGGCCACGTGAACCTGCTCTCGGTCGATCGTCTGGGGGAAAAAGCCAAGGCTCTCGGCATGTCCGCGACCCACCGCCTCACCTGCTGGTTTCACGGCGACGAGGACGTGGAGGCGGAGATCCGCAAGGCTGCGCTCAAGCACGGTGTGCCGGTGAAGCTGGCCCTCTCGGTCGCTCGCGCGGAGTCGAGCTTCCGGCACATGGTCATCAGCCACACGGGTGCGATGGGCGTGATGCAGCTGATGCCCGGCACCGCGCGCGAGCTCGGCGTCAGCGACCCGTTCAGCATCGAGCACAACGTCGACGGCGGCGTGCGCTACCTGAAGCAGCTGCTGACCCACTACCGCGGCAACGTGAAGCGCACCCTCGCGGCCTACAACGCCGGCCCGGGCCGCATCAGCAAGTCCGGCGCCGTCAACATGCCTGCCGAGACCAAGGGCTACGTCGCGCGCATCATCTCAAAGATGTGAGCTCAGGCCAGGATCGAGGACGCGGACTTGGCGCGGGACTCGTCGGTCTCTTGTGCGCGCGGCGGCACGGCCATACCGCGCTGCACGGCCGGGCGTGCGCCGATCGCGGACAGCCAGCGCTGCAGGTGCGTCAGCCCGTCGATCGACAGGCTCGCCCACTGGTAGCCTTGCACCCACGGCCAGGTGGCGATGTCCGCGATCGAATAGTCGTCCGCCAGGTACTCGTGCTGCGCCAGGTGCGTGTCGAGCACCTCGAACAGCCGGCGGCACTCGCGCTGGTAGCGCCCGATCGCGTACTCCAGCTTCTCCGGCGCGTAGCGCACGAACACGTTCGCCTGGCCCATCATCGGCCCGACGCCACCCATCTGGAACATCAGCCACTGCAGCGCGATCGAGCGCTGCTTGGGCTCGCTCGGCAGCAGCTTGCCGCTCTTCTCCGCCAGGTAGATCAGGATCGCGCCCGACTCGAAGACCGCGAAGTCGCCGTTGCCGCGATCGACGATGGCGGGGATGCGGCCGTTCGGGTTGATCGCGAGGAACCAGGGCTGCTTCTGCTCCTGGCTCGCGAGCGCGATCGACCGCACCTCGTAGGGTAGGCCCATCTCTTCGAGCGCGATGGAGACCTTCTGGCCGTTGGGCGTGGCGGCGGTGAACAACTCGATCATGGACTTCTCCTGGCGCACGAAAGTGGCCGCCGTTCGGCGCGACGCATGGTGCCTCGTTACGGCGCATGGCGCGACTTCGCGACGACCGTCTGCGCTCAGCTGTGGAGCAGCGATGGGGGCAGGCTGAGCGCCTCGAACGCACGGCACACCGCCACGATGGCCGCGGTATGGATGGCGCTGGCGCGGAACACGCGGCCGCCTTCTCGAAGCTCGAGCGCGACGCGATAACCCTGGGCTGGCAAGTGCGAGAGCGAGGCCTGCAAGGCCTCTCCACGCAGGCGTCGCGACGATGCGCAGCGCCGAACGAAGTAGACGAGGGCGTCGCGGGGCGCCATCCCTCGGAATTTCACTTCTATTGCGCGGAGTGCGCTTCGACGTTCCGTGGCTCTGCCGGTCTCCCCCATTGCAGCTCCCTCCGTTCTGCGACCCTGCTTCGCATGACTACACCAGGTTATATGGGTGTCAATGCTAACGTGGAGTGCGACAGCGGGCCCCTTGCACTCATTCCCAATGCAGGGTCAGTTCGGGGTGAAACTGCGGCGAGCGTTCAGAAGATCAGCTTCCCGCCACCCGGCGCGCCAGGCAGGCCACCGCCGGGAATGCCGCCACCCTGGCCCGGGACCACGATGCGGGACATCTGCTGGCGCTGCATCTCGCGCGCCTGCTCGATCAGCTTCTCGACGGCGCCCTGCACGGCCTCCGGGAACTTCTCGAGCGCCTCGTCGAGGTCTGCCGCTTCGATCGGCGCCTGGATCGGCAGCGGACCCCGGTCGGACATCAGCGTGGTCTCGCCCGTGAAGAGCTGGGGCCGGCTGGGATCAGGCGAGCCGTCCTGCAGGATCGGAGACAGGCGGCGAATGGTCGCCACCTTCAGATCCGTGAACGACTCTTCCTTGTACAGGTTCGCTTTGTCGACCTTCACGTCTGCGAAGGGATTGCTCTCGTTAGCCATGGCGGACACATGCCAAAAACCGAGCCCAATATCAAACGGAGAGCGCATCGACGTCTCCGGTCGGTCGGGCGCTGTGCGTGCATCGGCGCGAAGCACCAAAATGAGGAGCGCCGTCGCGGTGGTACCTCGCCAGGCTGGCGACGGTGCTAACGTAGTCGGCGCCGCCGCGGCGAGTTGGCCTCTGAAAGGTAGCGGATGGTGAACGAAGGCAGCGTCCCGCTACAAGAGCGCAACCTTTCGTCGTGGTTGTCGCGGCTCATCGACGCGTCGCTGATCTTCCTCGCCCACTACATCGCGACGTTCTCGCGCGACTTCCGGTCGGTGTTCGAGCCAGGGATCGCGATCGGGACGCTGGTCGCGATCGCCGTGTTCGGCGTGCTCGCCGACGCCAATGGCCTCTATCGCCCGGCCCTGCGCTCGTCGCCGGCCAAGGTGGAGCTGGGCAAGGTGTGGCTCAGCTGGGGCCTCACGCCGCCGATCTTGCTCACGATCGCGTTCGCGACCAAGACCAGCGACTACTACTCGCGCGTCGCGGCGCTGACCTGGTTCTTGCTTGCGCCCACGTTCATCAGCGTGGTGCGCTTCGCCTCGCGCCGGCTGGAGGGCGAGCTGCACAAGCGGGGCGTCGCCACCCGCACCGTGCACATCGTGGGCGCCACCAAGATGGGCGGCATGATCGCCCAGCGCATCATGGACGACCCGCAGAGCGGCATGCGCGTCGAGGGCTACTACGACGACCGCGATCCCGAGCGCCTGAACCCGATGCCGGAGCGCATGGGCCCCCCGCGGGGCAAGCTCAGCGAGCTGCTGGAGCTGGCGCAGAAGGGCAAGGTCGACATCGTGTACATCGCGTTGCCGCTGCGTGCCGAGTCGCGCATCAGCGACATCGTGCGCAAGCTCGCCGACAGCACCGCCTCGGTCTATGTGGTGGCGGACTTCCTGGTCTTCGACCTGGTGCACGCGCAGTGGTCGAACGTGCAGGGCCTGCCCGTGGTGAGCGTGTTCGAGAGCCCGTTCTACGGCGTCAACGGCTGGCTCAAGCGCGTCGAGGACCTCGTGCTCGGCACGCTGATCTTGATGATGATCGCGCTGCCGATGGCGGCGATCGCACTGGGCGTGAAGCTCAGCTCACCGGGTCCGGTGTTCTTCCGCCAGCGCCGTTATGGCCTGAACGGGGAGGAGATCCGGGTGCTCAAGTTCCGCACCATGGTGGTCACCGAGGACGGCGGGGTGGTGACGCAGGCCAAGAAAGACGACCAGCGTGTCACGCGGTTTGGGCGCATCTTGCGCCGCACCTCGCTCGACGAGCTGCCGCAGTTCCTCAACGTGATCATGGGCGAGATGTCGATCGTGGGGCCACGTCCGCACGCGGTCTCCCACAACGAGATGTACCGGCGCATGATCCACGGCTACATGCTGCGCCACAAGGTGAAGCCAGGCATCACCGGCTGGGCGCAGGTGAACGGCTGGCGCGGCGAGACCGACACGGTCGAGAAGATGGAGCAGCGTGTGAACCACGACCTCCATTACATTCAGAACTGGGGCCTACTTCTCGACCTGAAGATCATCTTCAAGACCATCTTCGGCTCGGGGACCCGCCAGAACGCGTACTGAGCTGCTGGAGGAATCGTGAAAGTCCGCGATCGTATCGGACCGATCATCGACCTGTTCCTGGGCGCCGTGTACGCAGATCAGCGCTTCGTCGAGACCGAGAAGGAGGCCGTCACGCGCATGTTGTGCGACCTGATCGTAGGGCCGGAGCTGCCGGCCGAGCTGCAGGGTCAGATCGACGCTTTCGATCCCGAGA
>DASUME010000220.1:0-5518 GCA_036277895.1 Polyangiales bacterium | reverse complement strand
GGCTTCGTCGGCGTACGCCAGCGAGGGCAGGGCGGCGGCAAACGCAAACGTCATCAGGGCGCGAATCGGCGCATTCATCGAGCTGACCTCCGGACGACCGAGACGGCCGTCGGGCAAAGGGCATTCAGGGTACCACCAGCGTCCCAGCTAACGAAACCTAGCGATCGCTCCTCGGAGACCATGTCGCACAAGCGTGCTAGCTCCCGGTATGCCCCTCCAACTCGAAGCCGTTGGTCGCACCGTCGGGCCGTTCACGCACGCCTACGACTGGCGTGACATCGCGCTCTACGCGGCCGCACTCGGCGCAGGACCCGAGCAGCTCACGTACCTGCTCGAGCCCGAGCCCGAAGTCCTGCCCACCTGGACCGTGGTCCCCGAGCTGCAGCCCGTGTTCGCGGCCTTCAAAGAGACCGGCCTGTCGATCGCGCGCTTGCTTCACACCGGCCAGCGCGTCGAGTTCCTCGACCCGTTCCCGGCGCGCGGCACCGTCGAGACCACCGCCAAGGTCGCGGGTCTCCACGACATGCGCATCGGCGCGCTGGTCGAGATCGAGACCGAGTCGTCGCTCGACGGCAAGCTGCGCACGCGCTCCACCTGGTCCATGCTGGTCGCCGGCGTGGGCCCGTTCGAGAGCCCGCGTCCGCCCGTGAGCGCGCGCATCAAGGTGCCCAAGGACACCGCGCCCGATTTCACCAGCGAGTGGACCACCGCGCGCAACCAGGCGCTGCTCTATCGCCTCACCGGCGACCTCAACCCGATCCACGCGCGCCCCGAAGCCGCGCACGACGCCGGCCTGGAGGCGCCCATCCTGCACGGCCTGTGCACGTACGGCTTCGCGGCGCGCGCGGCGCTGCACGCGCTCTGTCGCGACGAGGCGACCAGCTTCAAGTCGCTGCAGGCGCGCTTCACCAAGCCCGTGCTGCCAGGCCAGACGCTGCGCGCCGACGGCTACGTCACCGCACCCGGCGAGGCCTCCGTCACGGTGCATGTGGTGGAGACCGGCGAGCTCGCGATGAGCGCCGCGCTCAAGTACTCAGTCTGAGATCCACGGCGACCTGCGCGACGGCGGCAGGATGCCCACGTCGACGCCGCGGGCGAGCAACGTCTCGAACGCGGTGATGCCCTGTGCGCCGAGCTCGACCGAGTGCTGGTTCACGTACAGGTCGATGTGCTGCTTGCAGACCTGCTCGTTCATCTCTTGCGCGTGCTCGCGGATATACGGCTTACTCTCGTCCGGGTGGGCGAACGCGTAGCGCACGCTGTCCGCGATGCCGGCCTCGATCTCGCGCAGCAGCGGCAGGCCCAGGTCGCGCCGCGCCACGATCACACCGAGCGGCAGCGGCAGCTCGGTCTGCTGCTCCCAGAGCGTGCCCAGGTCGGCCAGCAGGCCGAGCCCGTGCTCCGGGTATGTGAAGCGGCTCTCGTGGATCACCAGGCCGGCGTCGAACTCGCCTTCCTCCACGCGCGCCATAATCTTGTCGAAGCGCACCTGCGTGATGCGCATGCCCGGCGGGGCGAACAGGCTCAACAGCAGATAGGCGGTGGTGCGCAGGCCGGGCACCGCCACGTGTTTGCCCGCGAGATCCGCCAGCGAAGTGAGGCCGCGGTCAGGCCGCGACACCACCAGCGGGCCAACCCCGCGACCGAGTGCGGCACCGGCGCGCAGCACGACGTAGTCGTCGAGCAGGTACGCGGCCAGGCTCGCGCTGACCTTCGAGATCGGAAGCCGCGGCGCCGAGCTCTCGCCCAGCGCGCGCCGATTCAACGCCTCGATGTCGTCCATGTAGACGGAGAAGTCACTGACGCCAGCCACGCGGACCAAGCCGTTGACCAGCGCGTGGAACATGAAGGTGTCGTTGGGGCAGCTCGAGAAACCCAGCCCCAGAGCCGGTTGGAGGGTCGCCACATACCCACTCTGCCGCCGCAGCGCTCCACTGTCCATCCCCTGCCCCTGCCCGTGCCCCTGCCCCTGCCCGGATCAGAGCGGGCACGGGCAGGGGCAAGGGCACGGGACCGGGAGTAAGCGCGTGCATCTGAGCGAGTGCGCGGGTACCACTCGCGAGCGATGAACCAGCCCAAGACCGCCATCACGCCGACCCGAGAAGAGAACTACGCCGAGTGGTACCAGCAGGTGGTCCGCGCGGCCGACCTGGCCGAGGTCTCGGCCGTGCGCGGGTGCATGGTGATCAAGCCGTGGGGCTACGCGCTGTGGGAGAACATGCAGCGGGTCCTGGACGACAAGTTCAAGGCGACCGGCCACAAGAACGCGTACTTCCCGTTGTTCATCCCGCTCTCTTTCCTCGAAAAAGAAGCCGCGCACGTGGACGGTTTCGCCAAAGAGTGTGCGGTCGTCACCCATCACCGGCTGGAGGCCGGCAAGGACGGCAAGCTCGTGCCCGCCGGGGAGCTCGAAGAGCCCCTGATCGTGCGCCCCACCTCGGAGACGATCATCGGGCACTCGTTCGCGAAGTGGATCCAGAGCTACCGGGACCTGCCCCTGCTCATCAACCAGTGGGCCAACGTGGTGCGCTGGGAGCTGCGCACGCGCATGTTCCTGCGCACCACGGAGTTCCTCTGGCAGGAGGGTCACACGGCGCACGCCACGTCGGAAGAAGCGGTCGCCGAGACGATGCAGATGCTGCGCGTGTACGCCGACTTCGCGGAGAACTGGATGGCGATGCCGGTGATCCAGGGTGAGAAGACGGCCAACGAGCGCTTCCCCGGCGCCGTGTCGACGTACTGCATCGAGGCGATGATGCAGGACCGCAAGGCGCTGCAGGCGGGCACGAGCCACTTCCTCGGCCAGAATTTCGCGAAGGCGAGCGGCATCCAGTTCCTCGACGACAAGGGCGTGCTGCAGAACGCGTGGACCACCAGCTGGGGCGTCAGCACGCGCCTGATCGGCGGCATGCTGATGACGCACTCGGACGACGACGGCTTCGTGTGCCCGCCCAAGCTCGCGCCGACGCACGTCGTGATCTTGCCCGTCACGCACAAGCCCGAGGAGCGCCAGAAGGTGCTCGACTACTGCCATGCCCTGGCGAAGGAGCTGCGCGCGCTTCGCTACGGGGAGCGCCCGATCTCGGTCGAGATCGACGACCGCGATCTGCGCGGCGGCGAGAAGCTGTGGTCGTGGGTGAAGAAGGGCGTGCCGGTGCGGCTGGAGATAGGTCCGCGCGACATCCAGAGCGACAGCGTGTTCATGGCGCGTCGCGATCAGTCGCCCAAGCAGAAGGGCGGCGTGCCGCGCGCGGAGTTCGTCGCCAAGCTCACGTCGATCCTCGACGAGATCCAGAGCGGCCTGTTCGAGCGCGCCAAGGCGCACCGCGAGCAGCACACGCGGAAGATCGACGACGCCAAGGAGTTCTACGCGTACTTCACGCCGTCGCGGAAGGATGACGACGAGAACGCACCGGCGCCGATCCACGGTGGCTTCGCGCTCACGCACTTCTCCGGCGACGTCGAGCTGGAGAAGAAGATCAAGGACGAGCTCAGCGTGACCGTGCGCTGCATTCCGCTCGAGGGCGGCGAGCCCGGCACCTGCCCGTTCACGGGCAAGCCGAGCAAGCAACGCGTGATCTGGGCCAAGAGCTACTGAGCCATTTGCGATCCTTGCCACGGCGCGCACACGTTTTCGTGCCCGCTGGCGCTGTTGCGGGGCATGATCGCGGCACGATGTCGTCTCGTACCGTCGCACTCGGCGCGCTGGCGACGGTGCTTGCCTGCTCGTGCGGCTACGTCGGCATCGACCTGCGTGAGCTTCCGTCGACGGGCGATGGTGGTGCACCGGTCGACGCGAGCGCGGAAGACGCGGAGCTCGACGCGCGCACGCTCGACGCGTCGGGCGATGCCGCACACGAGCTCGATGCCTCCGAGGTCGATGCTTCCTCGGAGGACGCCTCGCTGACGGACGCTTCGCGCACGGACGCCTCACCCGACGCCGCGCTCACGGACGCGTCGCTCGCAGATGCGGGGGGCATCGCGTGCGACCTGGGCGGCAGCTGGGCGGTGCGCGTGCGCCTGCCGATCAGCTGGCCGGGCGGCGCGCTGCAGGCCGGGCTCGATAACGCCGTGATCTGGCTGCGCTACCAGGGCACGCAGGCCGGCAGCAGCTGGAGCGGCAGCGCGCAGCCCTGCGGCATCACGCTGCCGGACTTCCGCCTCAACCCGCTGGTCGCCAACGAGACCTACGCGCTGCGCGTGCCCGACACGCTGTTCGATCACACGCCGGCGTACCTCAGCCCGATCCCAAGCAGCATGACGATCGGCGGCAGCAGCTCCGTTGGCGACTCGGTGGCGATCGCACCCGCGGGCAACGTGATCGGCGCCACGCTCGCCAACCCGGTGACCGATGCCTGGCCCGCGGATCACAGCGCGCTGCAGAGCGTCGACACCGACATGAACGGGCAGCCCGGGATCACCGCGAACTACGTGACCGACGCCACGCACGTGGGTCCGCCGCTGAACCTCTCGCGCACGCAGCGTGCGGCGAGCTCGTACGTCGCGGTGCGCCTCGCGTTCAGCGCCGGGGGCAGCATCACCACCTGCAGCGCGCTCGACGGGCCGATCACGTTCAGCCACTTCGACACGCACATCCTCGGCTGCGCGGTCGCGGGCGGCGGCGCGTGCAACGCCACGCTGACCGACTTCCTCGACGACAACCGCCCCGTCTACTCGCCCAACGCCGCCACGTACCATGCGATCAAGGTCGACCCGGGCACGACGTGCGCGCAGGTGCGGACCATGCTCCCACCCTGACTCAGCGCTCCCAGCCCTCGCGCCCAAACCACGCGCTCAGGTGGTTGAGCACGAGGCGCGTGCGCAGCGGCAGCTTCTTGTGTGCGTAGAGCGCGTAGATGCCGATCTGCGCGCGGCGCTGCCCCTGCAGCGTGAGCGCCAGCGTGCCCGCCTCCACCTCGCGCGCGACCATGAACCACGGCAGCACCACCAGGCCGAGCCCGGCCAGCGCGGCCTGCTTGAGCACCGTGCCGTCGCCACTCGCGAAGCTGCTGCGCGCCGGCACCACGTACGGGCCGTCGGGCCCGCGAAAGCGCCACTCGGCCGCGAACGGCACGCGCGTGTAGTGCAGGCACTGGTGGTGCACGAGCTCGTCCGGAGCCGCGGGCCGGCCAGCGCGTGCGAAGTAGTCCGGCGCCCCGCACACGACCAGCTGCGTGCTCGCGAGCTTGCGCGCGATCAACGACTCGGGCGGCTGCCGCGTCACGCGCACCACCAGGTCGAAGCCGCCGTCGGCCACGTCGACCATGCCGTCGTCGCCGCTCAGCTGTACGTCGATCTCGGGCTGCTCGCGCAGAAAGCCCGCGATCGCGCGCGCCAGGTGCAGCTGCGCAAACGTGACCGGCGCGTTGATGCGCACGCTGCCGCGCGCCACTTCGCTCGCCCCGGACACCGCCTCGTACGCGCGCTCGGCGCACTTGAGCAGCGCGTCGCAGTGTTCGTAGAACAGCGCGCCTTCGCTGGTGAGCGCGAGCTTGCGCGTGGTGCGGATCAGCAGCTT
>DASUME010000219.1:0-10368 GCA_036277895.1 Polyangiales bacterium | reverse complement strand
CGGCTGCGCGTGCAAGATCGGCTCGGCGTCCGCGGGCAACGTGCCCTGCTCGATCGGTGCCGGCCGGATCAGCGCACTGCTGACCGCGAGCGGCCCGGCCGCCACCAACGAGAGCAGCGACAGCCACGCCAGCGCGCCGCGACCGCCGATGCGCGTGTCCTTGTACGGCTCGGGTACGTCGTCGCGCAGCGCCAGGTAGCTCGACACGATCATGCCCTGCCCGAGCGCGAGGCACAGCGCCATGAACGGCAGCGCGACCACCCCCCAGAGCACGGTCGACGACAGCGTGCCCTGCGAGACCGCGAGCACGGTCGCGAGCACGGCTGGCGCCAGCTGCAGCCCGTGCGCCGCGGTGCTGGTCAGCCAGCTGCGCACCACCCCCGTCTCGGCGACCAGGCGCGCGCTCTCCAGCAGCGCGTAGCGCAGCGTGCCGCCGCGATCGATCAAGATCGACGGCGCGTGCTCGAAGTGCACCACCAGCGACAGCGCGAGCCCACCCGCACCGAGCAGCAGGCCCATGCTCTCGAGCACACGCGGCTTGGAGCCCGCGCTGCCGAGCACCACGTCGGGTCCCAACGCGAGCAAGGTCAGGAACGCCAGCGAGCACAACACCATCACCGCCAGCAGCTGCACGAGCCCTGCCCACAGCCAGGCTGCGCTGCGCGTGGTGTTGCGCCCGGTGCCGCTGCTGATCTGCAGCGCGAACAGCTCACACATGAACCACGGCGCGGCGACGATGCCCAGCCCGCAACAGACCGCGAACAGCGAGGTCAGCAACGCCAGCGCCACGCTCAGCGTCGACCACGGCCGCAGCGTGAACAGCCTCCAAGCGTGACGGAGCGCCTGCGCGGGACTCGGGGCCCTGTGCGCTTCGTGGTCCTGGCTCATCGCAGTCTGTTCTCGCGCGATGTTCAGCGCGCGGCCAGTTGTCCGCAGGCTGCGTTCACGTCTGCCCCGCCGCTGTAGCGGCGATGGGTGCGGTAGCCGGTCGACTCGATGCCGTCCACGAACGAACCGTAGCGCTCGTCGCTCGCGCGCTGGAAAGGATCGTCGTCGCCGATCGAGTTGTACGGGATCACCGAGAGCCGCGGTCGGATACCGGTGCGCTCCCAGAACGCGCGCGCGGTCTGCCCCAGCGCGGCTCCGTCCTCGAAGCTGTCGTTCACTTCGCTCAGCGGCGTGACCGCCCACATCGGCGACAGCCCGGTCAGCCGGGCGTGCTCCTCGACCGCCGCCAGCACCTCGTCGAACGGGTGCGCGTTGGCGATCGGCATCAAGCGCTTGCGCTTGTCCTGGCGCACGCTGCCGATGCTCAGGCCGAGCCGCACCTTGGGCATCTCGCGCGCCAGCCTGCGAATGCCGGCCGGCAAGCCCGAGGTGCAGACGGTGATGTTGCGCGCGTCGATCGCCAGACCACACGGCTCGCGCAGCACGTCGATCGCCTCCAGCACGCGATCGAGGTTGGCCATCGGCTCGCCCATGCCCTGGAACACCACGCCGTGTACGCGCCCGTGCGAGAGGTGACGGCGAACCGTGCGCACCTGCTCGACGATCTCCCACGTCTCCAGGTTGCGCGTGAGGCCCATGCGCCCGGTCGCGCAGAACTTGCAGCCCAGCGCGCAGCCCACCTGCGAGCTCACGCAGACCGAGAACCGCGCCGGGTTCTCGAGCGGGATGCGCACGGTCTCGATCACGTGGTCATCGTGCGTGCGCAGGGCGTACTTCACGAACGGATCGAGCTGGCTCTTCTGCTCCTGCACCAGCGCGAGCGTGGGGATCGTGGCCTGCGCTGCGAGCTTCTCCATCGTGGTGCGGCGCACGTCCTGCAGCTGCCGCTGGCCGAAGTCCTCGCGCACGACGGACGCGTGCACCTTGCGCGCCTCGGTGAGGTTGATACCGAGCTCGCTGGCGAGGCGTTCCGGGACGAGGGCTTGCAACGACAACATGAGCCGGCCCCTATAGCACTCAGCGGATGGGATCGCTGGGTCCCGCAGAGCCCAGGGAGCCGGCATTTCCCGGCGAGAAGCCGCCTCGGCCGCCCTGCCCGCTCACGCCGGCGCGCTCGATGGTGAGCGTGCTCGCCGATGTCGCGCGGTAGGCGTCGCCGGTGCCTTGCACGAACAGCGCGTGGCTCGCGCCGCCGCAACCACCACCGCCGCCGCCGCCCGCGCCGCCATCGCCGCCGTCGCCGCCGCGACCGCCGTTGCGAGCGCAGAAGAAGCGCGTGAAGCCGCCCAGCGCGCCCACGCCGCCGCGCCCGCCCGCTGCGCCGATGCCGCCGTCGCCACCGCGCCCGCCGCTCGCGGTCACGATGCGCACGCGGTCGAACACCGGGCCCGTGCCTTCGGCCGTGAGCCGCACGAACAGGCCGATCGACGCACCACCACCGCCACCGCCGCCACCGCCGGGCGAGCCGCAGCCACCGCTGCCGCCGCCACCGCCGCTGCCGCCGCCGGTGTCCTGGCAGCGGCGCTCGGTCATCGAGGTGCCGCCGATCACGCTGTAGCCCGAGCCCCCGGAGCCGCCGCCGCCGCCCGAGCCGTCGCTGCCCCCCGGAGCTGCGAGCCCCACGTTCGCTCGCCCGCGCCCGCTGGCGTCGATCGCGAGCGCTGGGTCGGTACAGCCTAGGCCGGCGATCCCCGCCACGCCCGCGGCCCCCTCGCTGCCGTCCTGCCCGAGCCGCTGCAGCGTGGGGTTGTCGTCGCAGAAGCTGCACACGCCGCGGTTGGTGGGCGAGTTGAACGTCTGCGCGCCGGGCTGGCCAGGCGTGAGACCACGGCCCGGGAACGCGATCGGGTTGGGTACCGCCAGCGACAGCACGGTCGCGTAGTCGCACACGCCCCCGCTCGTGAAGTCGGTGCAGCCGGCGTTGGCGCACGGTTGGCCGTTGGTGCAGCCGAGGTTCGGGCAGCCGGCGATGCCGCCCGCGCCGCCGCTGACCTCTGCCGTGCCGCACAGCTTCGGTCCGCCGTTGCCGCCGAGCTTGGTCAAGCACGCGCGGCCCTCCACATCCCCATCGCGACCGGTGAAGCCGTCCACGCCATTGAGCTGCGCCAGCGAGCCGATGCCCGACGGCAAGCGTGAACTCGCGTCGTCGCCGCGGGTTCCATCCGCGCCGCGTCCCGCGAGCACGGTCACCTGCGCGAGCTTCACCTCGGGGCCGCAGCCGTCGAAGTACGCACTCGTGGAGCCGCCCGTGGCCGCGTCCGAGCCGCGCAGCGTGACGCCCTCGACCACCGCCGCGCCGCGCACGCCGCTGCAGGTGAGCACCGGCACGCCGTCGGCCGCGCCCTCGATCACCACCGGATACAGCTCCGGATCGCGCGCACGGAAGTCTGCGCGGTAGCCGCCGAACACGCTGACGCCCGCGCGGATCGCGAACGGCTCGTAGCTGCCCTGCGCGACCAGCACGGACTTGTTCTCGGTCGCGGCCTTGGTGATCGCCGCGGTCAGGCTGCGCATCGGCTGCACCAGCGTGCCGGGTCCGTTGTCGACGCCGCCGCTGGTGACGTGCACGAAGACATCGCTGTCGTCGACCGTGCCGTCGCAGTTGAGATCGCCGCCCACGACCACCGGTGCGGTGGTGCCGTCGAAGCGCTGGCACTCGCAGCCGTTGGCGCGGATGCCGTCGACATCGACGAACGTCGGCGCGCACGCGACGTTGCAGCTCGCCAGCGTGCCGACCACCTCGCAGGTGGCGTCGTAGTGGGGACCCGGGCTGGCGCAGGGACGTCCACAACCGCCGCAGTGCAGCGGGCCCACGTAGCGGCCCTGCGCGTCGACGAAGTCTTCGTCGATCTTGCCGTCGCAGTCGTCGTCCTGGCCGTCGCAGCTCTCGACGGATGCGATCTCGCAGGCGCCGAGCCCGGTGGGCGTGCACTTGGAGACGCCCGCGCAGAACAAGCCCGCAGCCGTGCCGCGCGCGAGGCACGCCACCTCGAACTCCGCGCCCGTGTTCTGGCAACCGCACAACGCCGGCTCGGGACGGCACTGTCGCACGCTGCGATCGCACTGGAACGGCGCCTGGCAGTCGCGGTCGCTGTCGCACGGCGTGCCGCAGCGCGCTTCGCCGGCGACCGTGACGCAGGTCGCGCCGGCCGTGCGCGCCGCGCAGTCGTCGTCGCTCGCACACGGCAAGCACAACACCGGTTGGTCGGGCACGCAGGCGCTGCCCTGGAACGGGTGCGTGCCCTTCGCGCACTCGTTCAGCTCGCAGATCGGCTGCGCGGGCGCGTCGTCGCACGCGACCTTGGTTGCGCCGGGGAACACGTCGAAGCAGCTCACGGCGCAGCTGCCGCAGGCCTCGGTCACGTTGTAGCGACCGCGCTCGTCCATGAAGTCTTCGTCGGCGCGCCCGTCGCAGTCGTCGTCGCGGCCGTTGCAGGTCTCGTCCGTGCCGCACGGGCGCGAGCTCGGGCAGGCCGCGAGCAGCATCAGCCCGAGGAGCCAGAACCTAGCGCTGAACGACGACATTGACTGCCTCCCCGTCTCGTCCGCGGCTGCCCGTCTGCGCACCGCTGCCACCCGCTCCACCGCTGCCGCCATCGCCGAGCTGGAACACGTTGCGCGTGCGCCAGAGCTGTCCGGTGCTCGGCTCCGCGCCGACGATCCAGATGCCGACCGACGAGCCGCCACACCCACCACCGCCGCCACCGCCCGCGCCTCCGGTGCCGCCCGTGCCGCCACGCGCGCCCGGATTTGCACCCGCGAGCGTCGGTGTGGTGCGCAACGCGAGCGGGATGATGCCACCGTTTGCGCCGCCGCCGCCGAGCCCACCGTCGCCGCCTGCGCCGCCGGGTCCACCGCGTCCACCGGCCGAGGGCACGAAGCTCACGTCGTCGATCGTGAACGGTCCCGGGTCGACCACCAGCAGGCCGACCGACGGCGCGCCGCTCGTGCCCGCCACGCCGGCGCCACCACCGCAGCCACCTGCGCCGCCGCCGCCGCCGCCGCCGCCGAGCCCGTCCGCGAACTCACAGACGTCGTTGAACCAGTCCATGACCACGCCGCCGCCCGCGCCTCCGCCACCACCACCGCCGCCCGGTTGGCCGACCTGTCCGGTGGTGCCGCGCACGCCGTTCCAGACGCCGTTCGCGAACGTGCCACGCGCGTCGCCGCAGCCGCCGCCCGCGGTACCGACGTTGCCGTCGCGTCCGTTCTCACCCGAGCGCGCGTACTGGAAGCGGGTGGCCACCGTGAAGTCCGCCAGGCCGCAGCACACGCCCTGGGCGCACGCCCCGCTTTCGCTGGTGATCGGCCCCTCGGCGTCCTGGCCACCGGTGCCGCCCGCGCCGGCGTTGCCGCCACCGCGCTGGCCGCTGGGCTGAAAGTTATCGAGGTCATCCGGGCAGGTCGCGTTGCCACCCGCACCGCCCGCCACGCTGGTTCCGCCGCACACGGACACGCCGCCCGCCCCGCCGCGCACGATGTTGCGCGCGTCGCTGCGAATGCAGCTGTGCGTGAGGCCTTGCTCGATCGCACCGCGCGGCAGCTCGCCATCGACGGCCTGCGCGGTCGGGCTGGGGCCGGCCACACCGTCCACGCCCGTCACGCCTTCCCCCGGCAAGCCCGCGCGCACGTACAAGCTGCGCAAGCTGAGGCCCGCGCCGGGACGCTCGAGGTAGATGCCGACCGCCGCGCGCTCGACCGTGGTCGCATCGAGGCCGCGCACCACGAAGCCCTCGAACAACGTCGGCGTGCGGCCCACGTCGCGCCCGATCAGCGCCGCGCCACCGCTGGCCGTGGTGGTCGCGGGCGCGCGCAGCTCGCTGGCGTACGCGCTGGTGTCGAGCGCGCGGAAGTCGCGACGGTAGCCGCCGTGCACCTGCACACCCTCGGCGAGCGACACCGTCTCCGTGTACACGCCGCCCGCCACGAACACGTGCGCGCGAGGCAGCGCGCCGCCGAGCGAAGCCTGTGCGCGCTGCATCGCCGCGCCGATCGTGCGCAGCGGGCGCGTCGGCGAGCCCGCGTAGCTGTCGTCGCCATCGGTCGCCACATAGAAGCTGCCGAGGACCTCGCCATCGGCGCCGTCGCAGTTGACGTCGAGCGTGGCGTCCATGGCCTTGGTCGGCCCCGCGACGTCCGCGACGCTCGACACCTTGCACTCGCAGCCGTTGGCCACGTCGAGATCGCCGTCGAGCATGTCGCCGACCATCACGCCGTCGCGCGCGTCCGGGCAGGCGAGCGTGCAGGTGGGCGCGAACGGGTCGCCGCCGCACGCGAGCTCCAGCTCCAGCCCGGTGTCCTCGAGGCACGACACGCCGCACTCGCCGCAGCTCTCCTGGTTGAGCGAGTACGCGCCGCGCGGATCGACGAAGCCCTCGTCGACCAGGCCGTCGCAGTCGTTGTCGTCGTGATCGCAGACCTCGGCGCTCACGTTGCACGCACTGAGCACGCCGCCCACGCAGCTCGCGCGCCCCACGCACAAAGGTGCGCCCGCGTCGCGCTCGCCGAGCGCACAGGCGAGCTCGAAGTCGCGCCCGCTGGTGCACGAGCAGCTGCCACCCTCCGGGATGCAGATCGCGTCGCTGCAGGCGTAGCCCTCGGGACAACCGAGCCCGCAGCCGATCGTGCAGCGCGCCTCGCCGCCCACGTTGGCGCAGCGCGCGCCGCTCAGCGCACCGCAGTCGTTGTCGTTGGCGCACGGCAAGCACAGGCGATCGTCGAGCGCCTCGCAGCGACCTTCGGTGGTGGGCCCGTAGCCGACCGCGCAGCGCTCCGCGACGCAGCGCGGCACTTCGTCGATCAGCCCGCAGTGCGTCACCAGCTCGGCGGCGCTACGCGGCGCGCAGACTGCGTTGCACGCGCCGCAGTGGTCGTCCGTGATGTAGCGGCCCTTGCTGTCGCGAAATGGGTCGTCGACGCCGCGCTGGCCGTCGTCATCGAGCCCGTTGCAGCGCTCGGGGGAGGTCGCGGCAGGGGCCCCGCCGTCGATGCTGCGGCGAAGGTCGGTGCGCGAACCGCAAGCGACCAGGAAGCCAACGAGGAAGAGCAGGACGCGCAAACCGGGCACGAGCCTTGGTACCACGAGCCACCCGCGATGCTGGCGCGAAAAGTGTAGGACTCGCCCTACGGCAGCTGGTCGAGCAGCGCGGTGAGCTCGCTCAGCGCGTGCTCGTTGCCGTCGCGTCGGGCCGCGGCCACACCCGCCTCGGCGTGCTGACGGGCCTGCGCCAGGTCACCGAGCTCACGGAACAGCTGCGCCGCCATCAGGTAGCTCGGCACGTACGCCGCAAAACGCTGGCACACGTCGGCAAACGCCTGCGCCGCTTCTGGCACACGCCCCAGCGAACGCAGCTCCATGGCGCGCGCGTAGTAGTGGAACGGGTCGCTCGACCCCTGGCCGATCAGCTTGTCGAACATCTCCAGCCGCTTGCTCATGAACGCACCACTCCCACGAACGACAGGTTCCGATACTTCTCGGCCCAGTCGAGGCCGTATCCGACCACGAACTTGTCCTCGATCGTGAACCCCAGGTAGTCGATGTCGGTCGCGATCCGCGCGCGCGACGGCTTGTGCAGCAGCGCGCACAGCTTCACCGAGGCCGGATTGCGCGTGGCCAGGTTGCTGCGCAGGTAGGACATGGTCAGCCCGGTGTCGATGATGTCCTCGACGATCAGCAGGTGCTTGCCCGCGACCGGGTGCTGCAGGTCGCTCGTGATCTGCACCACGCCGCTGGTGGTCTGCGAGTCGCCGTAGCTCTTGAGCCCGAGGAACTCGATCGCGAGCGGCAGGTCGATCGCGCGCGCGAGGTCCGCGCATAACACGAAGCTGCCCTTGAGCACGGCCACGAGCACCAGCTCCTTGCCGGCGTAGTCGCGCGTGATCTGCCGGCCAAGGGTCTCGATGCGCTCGGCCAGCTGCTCGCGCGTGATCAGGGTCTCGATCTCCTCGGCGTGCTGCATGAGGCGGAAGGTATCACCTCGCGAGCGTCCGCGTGAGCGCCTGGGCCGCTTCCAGCGCCGAACGCCACAGCTCGGGCGCGCGCATGACCACCGGCACCAGCAGCAACATGGCCAGCCCCACGAACAGGAAGGGCCCCAGCTCGCGGGTACGCGCGAGCCAGCCGGCCGCCGTGTCCAGCACCGCCGCCACGACCGCGATCGGCAGCGCGACCCCGAGCGCGGCCCCGAGCGCCAGCGCCACCAGCTTCACGACGCCCCACGCGAACAGCGAGTGGTCGAGCGCGCCGCCGAGCGGCAGCACGCGCAGGCTCTCCGCCAGCGCGCGCACGAGTGCACGCAGCCCGCCGAGCGAGAGCACGGTCCAGGCCGCGCACAGCGCGTACAACGTCGCCAGCGGCTGCACTGGGGCGCGCGTGCCCAGCGGTTGAGCGAGCCGCAGCGCGTACGGCACGCTCGCCAGCGCGAGCCACGCCGCGAGCGCGAACACGCCCCCGATGCAGAGCTCGCGCAGCAGGCCGAGCCACAGGTTGCCCGCCACCGGCCCGGCCGGCGTGATCGCGGCCGTCAGCGCGAGCGCGAGCGAGAGCGCGAGCACGCGCGGGATCAGCGCGGCGCCGAGCGCCCACGCGAGCGGCAGCAGCCGCGCCAGCACGTACAGGTGCGCCATGCTCAGCGCGCGAGCTCGGGCAGCGCGCGGAACAGGCCAGCCGTGTAGCCGAGCAGCTGGCTCGCGATGTACCCGCCGGTGCTGCCGAGCACGAGCAGCGTGACCAACGCGCGCGAGAGGCTGCCGATGGCCGGCTCGGCGAGTCGCGTCCAGAGCGCGAGCAGCGCGGTCACGAGCCCCACCAGGAAGGCCGCAGCGAGCAGTGGCAACGACGCGCGCAGCACCAGCTCGAAGGCGGACTGCGTCTGTGCGAGCGCCTCGTTCATGCGCGCGGACTATAGCCCGGAGGGCTGAAAGGTCGCGACCCGGCATTCAAAGCGGCTAGACTGGGAGCGACCATTCGGGGGCGTTCCTTGAACCGCAACGACAAGCACGACCCAGCGCTCGACGACGAGGACGACGGCGAGAGTCACGCCGCCGACGAGCCCACTGCCGTGTGGGACGAGAGCGCGCTGCGCGCAGCAGGCCTCACCGATCTGCTCAACAAGCGCAAGTCAGACCCGCCTCCGCCGCCGGCCACCCAGTCGGCCGCACCGGACCGTCCGAGCATCGAGGTGAGCCAGGAGATGGCGCAGCCCCAGCCCGAGCCCGAGGCGCCGATCGTGATGGAGCCCGCGCCCCCGTCGGGAGGCCTCGGCTGGAGCGCCACGCTCGCGCTCGCGATCGTGCTCGGCGGCGTCGTCTACGCCCTGATCCGCCACTTCAAGGGCTGATCACGCGCCCGGCTGGAACACCAGCGGGAAGGCGAACTCGGACTCGGACTGCGCCTGCGGGAAGCGCCAGTGCTTCACTGCCGAGCGAATGCAGTCGGTCATGTTGCCGAGGCCGTCACCGGTGGTGCTCACGCTCTTGGCGGTGCCGCTGCCGCCCACGAGCACGTTGACGCTGATCTTGATCGCCGAGTCTTGCTTGCCGCCGGCCGCACGCAGCGCCGTCTCGTAGCAGCGCTGCAGCTGGTTCTTGTTGTCCTGCACGACCTTCGTCAGCTGCTGCGGCGTGAGCTCCGAGGCCACCGGGCCGCCGCTGCGCGGCTCGTCCGCGCTGCGCGCGAGGTTCTTCAGATCCGGATCGCTGGTGCCTCCGCCCATACGCTCCAGCAACTTGCGCTGCTCGTCGCTGAGCGTCTTGCCTGCGGGCTTGGCTGGCTCGGTCTTCGCCGCGACGGCGGGCTTGGCGGTACCACCCGTGCGCGCGGGTTTGTTCGCGGCCACCTCGTCCGGCTTGATCTCCATCACCGGCTCGTCGCTCGGCACGTCGACCTCGACCGGTGCGGACTGCTGCGGCGCGGGCTTCTCGGGCGCCGTCGCCACGGCAGCCTGGGCAGGCTTGTCCGGCGAGCTCCACCAGTGCTGGAAGATCAGCGGAGCGCTCACGATCACGATGCCCCCGAGCAGGCCGACCGCGAGCATGGTCCAGTTCGCGTTGCGACCCTGGCCGGACGTGGGCGCTGCGATCACCTGCGTGCTCACCTCCGGCAGCGGCGCGCTCGCCACGGCTTGCGGCACGAACACCTTGGGGGAGGTGCCACCCGTACTGGCCGCCGCGACGTGCTGCGGCGCGGTCTGGCTCGGCAGCGCGAGCGCCATCGACGGCGTGAACTCGCTGATCCGCGTCGGCTCTGCGTTGTCCTCCTCGTACTCCTCGGGTGCGGGCGCGGCCGGCACGGGCAGCGGCGCCGGACGCGAGCCGGTGGCACCCGGTCCCGGCACGTTGGGGGGCGGGCGGCCACGCATCGGCCGCGACGCGTCGCGATTGCGCCGCAGCAACGAGGCCAGCTCAGCCAGCTCGCCGACC
>DASUME010000218.1:0-2073 GCA_036277895.1 Polyangiales bacterium | reverse complement strand
TTCACGGTCAGCGTGCGGCGCGCGTGCCGCTGTTTGGCGAGCGCGCTCATTTCTTCTCCAGCACGGCGAACGCGATCTGCGAGATCTTCGCTTCCTTGAGCTTCTGGAAGACCGGCCGCAGGTGCTTCACCGTCACGCTGGAGTCGGCCTTGATCAGCACGGCCTGGTCGGGATGGTTGAGCCAGCGCGCCTTGACCTCCTCGGTGAGCTTGTCGAGCCTGACCTTGGAGTTCTCCAGCCAGAGCTGCTTGTCGGCGGTCACGGTGAGCACGATGGCGTCGATGTTCTCGTGCGCGGCGTCGGGCACGCTGGCCACCGGCAGGTCGACCTCACGGCCGCGGGTGAGCATGGGCGTGATCACCATGAAGATGATCAGCATCACGAGCACCACGTCGACCAGTGGCGTGACGTTGATCTCGGCGCGGAGCTTGTTCTCGCTGCCGGAAGAGAACGCCACGGCTCAGCGCTCGCCGGCGGCGACGGCCGGGCGCGTGCGGTAGGTGAGGTTGGTGTCGCCGCGCGCCTCGGGGCGCTGCTTCTTCAGGTGTCGCGCCAGCAGGTCGAGCAGCTCGTTGCTGGCCTCCGAGATGTCCACCGAGCGCGCGTCGACCCACGCCTGCAGACCGTTGAACGCGCCCACCGACGGGATCGCGACCAGCAGGCCGAGCGCGGTGGTCGCGAGGGCTTCGGCGATGCCCGCGGACACCGTCGAGAGGCCGCCCGAGCCGGTGTTCGCCATCATCTCGAAGGAGTTCACGATGCCGAGCACGGTGCCGAGCAGGCCGACGAAGGGGGCCGTCGAGGCGACGTTCGCGAGCACGCCGATGCCGCGCTTCATGTTGTGGACCTCGCGCTGGGCCTGACGCTCCAGCACGCGCGCCACCGACTCGAACGTGAAGTCCTCGTCGCCCCTGGGACACGTGGAGTACACGCGCAGCGCCGCCTGCAGCACGCGGCCGAGGTGGCCGACCTGCTCGCCGATCGGAGCCTGGGCCGCGCGGTCGATGTCCCCGTCGCCGAGCAGCTCCGCGAGCTTGCGTGCAAACGCGACCGACTGCTTGCTCGACGCGACCAGCACCGCCATGCGCTCGCAGACGATCACGATCGAGGCCAGCGACATCAGCAGCATGGTGCCGGTGATCAATCGGGCACCGACGCCCATGTGTGCCCAGAGTTCAATCAGCGTGAACTTCATCTTGGTTCCTACTTGCGGCGCGGCTACTGGGGTGCGACGAGCCGCACGGGTATCAGATATTCAACGGCAGTCGGCTTGCCCTGGTAAAGCACCGGCGTGTACTTCCACTGCGCGAGCGCGCTCAACACCTGCTGGTCCATCAGCGGGATGCCCTTCATGATGCGGCACTTCTGTAAGGTGCCCGAAGTGGTGATCACACACTTGGTCAGGATCGTGCCGGAGGCGCCCGCGCTGCGGGCTTCGCTGGTGTACTGAGGGTCCACCTTGGACAGTAAGGATGGGCGCGTCATGCCATCCATGAACGGCAAGACCTGCGTGTCGCCGCTGACCTGACCCGCGCGCGTGCCGGCGCCGTTGCCCTGGCCGAAGCCGGCCGTGCCGGAGCCGCTGCCCTGGCCCGCGCCGCCGGCGCCACCACCCACACCTTGCGGAGCCCCACCGGTGGAGCTCGACGCGGCCGCGCTCGCTGCACCGACGGCAGGAGACGCGCTCTCGACCGGCGCAGGACTCACCGGAACGGGCTTGTCTTGCGGCTTGTCCTGCACGCCGGCGCCCACGTCGTCGACCGGCTTCGCATTCGGGATCGCGCGCGACTCGGCCTGCACCTTCGCCTTCGCGTTCGGGGTGGGCCGCGCCGTGCGCTGCTCGACGGCCTTGAGCACCGGACCTTCGCCCTCGGAGCCGCCGGTGCCGCCTGCGTTGTCGCCACCCGCGAGGCCGAGCTGACGCACCTCCGCGATCTTCGGCGCGTCGAACAGCGTGACGACGAGCTTGGACGGGATGCGCGTCTTCTTGACCTCGGGAGCCTTCCCGATCGCGATCGCGACGCCGAGTAAGACGATGTACACCCCGAACACCGAGAACACGCTGGTTCCGAG
>DASUME010000217.1:0-3322 GCA_036277895.1 Polyangiales bacterium | reverse complement strand
CAGAGCGGCGGCTCTTCGTAGACCGCCTCGTCGCCGCGGGCGAACACGAGCAGGCCGCTGCCGGCGTCCCCGGTCACGGGCTCGCCGCAGGCGTCGCAGAACATCACCGCGTACGGGTGGCTGAGGGCCATGTCGAGCGGCGACTATAGCGCGGGCCGCCGGCGCACACACGCAAAGCGCCCGGGCCGGGCGCGTTCGGTCAGCGCGCTGACAGGATCTGCTCCAGCTCCCCGACTCCCTTGGGGATATCCGCGGTCAGGTTCTCGTTGCCGGAGGCCGTGACGAGGATGTCGTCCTCGATGCGCACACCGATCCCGCGGTAGGCCGGATCGACCTCCGCATGGGGCGCGATGTAGAGCCCGGGCTCGATCGTGAGCACGAAGCCGGGCTCCAGCGGGCGGGGCGCGCCGGCCTGGTGGTAGCGGCCGACGTCGTGCACGTCCATGCCGAGCCAGTGCGAGGTGCGGTGCATGTAGAACTTCTTGTAGTCGCCCTTCTCGACCACCTGCTGCTTGTCGCCGGTGACCAAGCCGAGCTCGAGCAGGCCGTCGACCAGCACGTCGACCGTGCGCTCGTGGACCGACTCGATGGTGGCCCCGGGCTTCACCGCGTCGATCGCGGCCAACTGCGAGCGCAGCACGAGCTCGTAGACCGCGCGCTGGGGCGGCGTGAAGGTGCCGTTGACCGGGAAGGTGCGCGTGACGTCGCTGGCGTAGTAGCCGTACTCGGCGCCGGCATCGATCAGCAGCAAGTCGCCGTCCTCCAGCCGGCGATCGTTGCGGCGGTAGTGGAGGATGGTGGCGTTGGGGCCGGCGCCGACGATGCTGCCGTAGGCCGGGCGCTCGCTGCCGTGGGCGCGGAAGGTGCGCAGCAGCTCGGCCTCCACCTCGTACTCGTAGCGGCCGGGGGTGGCGGCGCGCATGGCCGCGAGGTGCGCCTCGCGCGTGATCGCGGCCGCGCGGCGCATGACGTCGAGCTCGCCGGCGCTCTTGGTGAGCCGCATCTCGTGCAGCAGCACACCCGGGTCGACGATCTCGCTCGGGCACTCGCCGCCGCGGCGCGAGCGCATGCGCACCACGTCGAGCGCGGCCAGGAACCGATCGTCGAAGCGGCGATCGAGCCCGATCCGGTAGTGCACGCGCTTGGTGTTCTCCATGTACGACGGCAGCTTCTCGTCGAGCTCGCCGATCGCAAACGCCGCGTCGATCTTCAGCGCATCGGGCGCGCGCTCGGTGCCGAGCCGCGGGCCATCCCAGGTTTCTCGCTCGGGGTCGCGCTTGCGCAGGAACAGCACCGCCTTGTGCTCGGGGTGCTCGTTGCTGAGCACCAGCACGCTCTCCGGTTCGTCGAAGCCGGTCAGGTAGTAGAGGTCGCTACCCTGGCGATACTCGTGCTCGACGTCGTTGTTGCGGATGTACGTGGGCGGCGAGGGGATGATCATCACGCCTTTGCCCATCGCATCGAGCAGGGCCTTGCGTCGTTCGGCGAACATCCACCTACTTTAGAACAGCTCGCTCAGCTTCGCGATGCCGCGCTCCACCGTGGTGTCCAGCTCCTGCGCGAAGGCCTCGACCGAGAGCTCGCCGGCTTGCGCCAGCGCCCCCCGCAGCGGCTCGGCGGTCCGTGGGTTGAGGTACCAGTCCTCGTCGAAGCGCTCTCGAAAAGCCCATGCGAGAGCCGGCGCGTGGGCCCGGCCACGGAACACCGCGCTGCCGGACGCGCGTACGATCAAGACCGCCGCCGGACCGCGTGGCACGGAGCCGAGCAGCGCCTGCTCCGCGAGCGCGGTGACCTGATCGAGCGCGGTCTCCCCGCGCAGCGTACGGCCGAGCGTCTGGGCCGCGCTGAGCCGGGCATCGAGCAGGAACCACAGCGCACACAGGCGCGCCACCTGCTCGCTCTCGCGCACGCTCAGCCCGCGCACCTTGCGCAGGAAGTGCGGCTCCAGCATGCGCACCACGGCCAGTGCACCCACGGTGCGCGCGACGGTGCCCACGCTCGGATAGCGCGTGGCGGTGGGCAGCGTGGCCGACCCGTGGGCCAGGCCGAGTGCACGCCCGATCGTCTCGGCCATGCTGAGCTCGCTCGCCAGGCCGTACTCGCGCTCGCACGCGCTGACGCGCACCTGGGCCGGCAGCTCCAGCGCGACCAGCTGCGCCGCCAGGTACGGACCGGCGTGATCGACCGCCGCGCGTGCGCGGGTCGCGAGCATTCGGCGCAACCCGAGCGGCTCCCACTCGGCGGCCAGCCGGCGCAGGCGGCCCTCGCGCGGCACGAGCCCCCGCATGTCTTGCCCGAGCGCGACCCAGAGCGCGTCGAGCCCCGTCTCCACCTGCTGGTGCTGCGCGCGCTCGGCGTAGGCGATCGCCTCGCGCGTGACCTCCGCCGTCGCGTCGAGGAACTTGCTGGCACGCTCGCGACCATCTTCGGGACCGGCATCGGCGTGGCGCGCGGGCTGCAGCTTCCCGAGCCGCACGCCCACCGTGTGGTCGGCCTCGCTGCGCGCCTCGATCAGCTTCGTGCCGTACTCTTCCAGCACGGGGCTCATGGCTGCGATCACACGATCGCGCTGGCGGGTGAGGCCCGCCCACTCGCCGAGCAGCGCACCGACCGAGCGCGTGTCGCCTTCGACCGCGACCTCGCGGGACAGCAGCTGCGAGGTCGCCGAGCGCGCGGCAGCGTAGCGCAGCTCGAAGCTCGCCCGCGCCAGGTGGGCGCAGCTGGCCGCGTACAGTCCCGGCGTCAGCTCCGGCCTTGCCTGCTCCAGCAGCTCCTCGGCCCGCTCGGACGCCAAATACGCGCGTGCCCTGCCCTCGAAACGTGGGTCGCGAGGCTGTCCGGCCAGCTCGCGCAGGTAGCCGCTCGCCTGATCCCGTCGGAAGGCGGCGATCGCGAGCTCGAGCTCAGTGGCGGGAGAAGGCATGAGTGACGTGTATACTCGCCCCGACCCGCGATGACGACCGCACCCAACATTGCCTTCCTCGGCGCCGGAAACATGGCGCGTGCCCTGCTCCAGGGCTGTCTCGGCCGCGGCGGCTACGCCGCCGAGCAGCTCGCGGCGACCGACGTCTCCGAGGCCGCGCGCGCGAAGGTCGCGAGCGAGCTCGGGGTGCACGTGTTCCCGCACAATGCGGAGGCCGCACGCTGGGCACAGCTGATCGTGCTGGCGGTGAAGCCGCAGGTGTTGCCGCGGGTGCTGGCCGAGATCGCGCCGCAGCTCACGCCCGACAAGCTGGTGATCTCGATCGCGGCGGGGGTGTCGATCGCGCGCCTGCGCGACGGCTTGAACGGCCATGCGCGCGTGGTGCGCGCGATGCCGAAC
>DASUME010000216.1:0-6761 GCA_036277895.1 Polyangiales bacterium | reverse complement strand
ACCTTCATCGCAGCTGCCCCAGCCCTCCACACCATGCTCGCGCGATCCAACAAGCAGGGCTGGCTCGTGCTCGACAACAGCACCTGGGACGCCGCGCAAACCACCATCCATGTCCTCGCCTCGCTGCAAGACAGCTAGCCGATCGACTTCCGCCTAGGCAACTGTGCTCATCGACGAGAACTGGATCGTCCTTCGGCGCCCGCCAGGCGCGCTCATGGTCGACGACTCGCGTCTACGCTCCCCGGCTTTGCTGATCGGTCACGACGCGCCCGCTGCTCGATCGGGCTGCATCACGAGCAGCATGGTCTGCCGCGTCCCGACCAGACCTGCCGCACACGCCAGGTCGAGCGCGGCATCGCGCGCGCGATCGGTGTCCGCGAGGTCGGTGCGACGCCGTTGCTCCCGCACGAGCTCGTCCAGCTCGTGGACGGCCTCGACGACGCCACCGCGCGCGGCACGCGCGATCGCGCGCTGCTGCTCCTCGGCTTCGGCGGAGGCTTCCGCACCAGTGAGCTCGCCGCCCTGCGCGTCGAGGACCTAGTCGTAACCGAGCTCGGCGTGCAGGTGCTCGTCCGGCGCGGCAAAGAAGATCAAGTGGGCCGCGGTAAGCACACCACAGTGCCGCGTGGAGCCACCGCAACCAGCTGCCCGGTGCACGCGCTTGAGCGCTGGCTCGAGCAGCTCGGCCATCTGACGGAGGGCCTGCTCTTCCGGCGCATCGACGGCGCGCGTGTCCGCACTTGCGCGATGGGCGAGCGCGCCGTCTCGCGGGCCGTGCAGCGCACCGCCGCGCGCGCAGGGCTTCGGGGCAAGTATTCCTCGCACTCGCTGCGCGCGGGCCTCTGCACCAGCGCCTACGTCGCGGGAATGACGATCCGCGAGATCGCCGATCATTGCCGCATGGACTGTCCCCAAACCGTCTACCGCTATCTCCATCCCGAGCGCGTGCCCGGACGACCCAACGTCGCCGCGGGCCTTCTCTAACCGCGTGCGCAAAGCGCACTTCCAGGAGCACGATCATGGCAAGTTGGCACTGCGACGCGTGCGGGCAGCGCATCCGCCACGCGAGGGAAGGGTGGATTAGCGTCCGCCTCGCAGGCGGGCGCACCTCCCCCACTCTCGTGCACCATGGCAACGCGTCGCCATGGGCTGCGTGGGGCGGTTGCGAAGGTGCCGACGAACTCGCTTCTCTCCACCTCTCCGATGCGCTCCGCGACACGAGCGCGCTCGCACAGCTTCTCGCGCTTGAACTGCTCGACGTCAGCCAGTTCGAATGTATGCAGGACCGCATCCACGGCGAGCGGCCAGCAGCCCGGTCAAACGTCTGCCTCCCGTTGTTCTCGGGCCTCTAGTCCGTGGCCTGACACGCGGTACGGTATGACCGAAGAAGCGGACACGGAGTATGCACAACAGGCGAACCTGCGACCTGCGAGTCCGGACGATCAGAACTTCGCTCAGACTCGCGAGTCTGAGGCCCTCCGTGTCAGTCAGAGGTGAGCCACGAGATAGCTGGTAACTACAGTCTCTCGAGGGCGAAGACTTGGACCCGAGTCGTCCGAAGCCACCCACAGCTCCCGTACCGTGACCGATCAGCGATCAAAGCTCAGCGAAGCGGGGCTGCATAGACGCGAGCCGTCGATCATGAGCGCTCGGCGCCGCTGATGACACTGCTCGATGCGAGCGAGGATCTTCATTTTAACGTACCAATGTACGGTCAACTCACGGCGCGAAAGTGCAAGTCCCAGACCAGCAACTGCCCGCTAACTTGCAATGCTCTCCGACGCCAGTCCGCGATATGGGATTCGTCAACCCAAGGAGATGCATGCGCTCGAAACCAATTGCTGCGTCGGTCCTCGCCTTAACAGCGTTCATTCTGATCTTCACTCCGGAGACGGTGAACGCTCAAGGATTGGGGTTCATGTACGATGGACACACGAACACCTCTCTCTGGCCCCTAAAGGTGAAAACGTTCCTCGGTTTTCCGGCTGCCAATGTGACGGATGCGGATGTAGACGCAGCCATGCTCGCCGCCTTTAACGCGGCGATAACCGACGAGGGTCCTCCTAACGTGCTGCCGGAAGAGGACATGAGCTGCAATGTGAACTTCACTAGGTCGCTGCCAGTCACAACTTTCACTACAGGTGATGGCGACGTCAGCGATGCCGATGAGATCTCCGCTCTAGGCTGGGGCACCGATGGATTCTTGAAGATCGTCAACGCCGTTTCCTACTGCTCTGATCGGCTCGGGAGCTATGCCGGCTGCACCGAGCAGGGCAACCGAAAGTGGATGATCCTTGCTGAAGCACCGCTCCGCAGCCCTGCTGGAGGAGTTCTGCTCCTTCACGAGTTTGGCCACGCCGCCAACATCGACCACACGCCGGGGACAATCGACTACTTCAGTGTGTGGCGGGAGAACATCTCCGCGGACAATACACACATTTACGATTTTAGAAGTGAGAACAATCCAAACAGCTGGACGTACTGTGACCTGCTCAGATGGGACTACCTCGACGCCGACGGGCCCATGGGATCCGACCCATTGATCGACAATCCTCCTGGGCAACGACTGGCGCCAAGCCAAAGCATCGTCGAGCCCGTACGTGCGCTGAAAAAGGCACCTGAGCACCGACCGATCGAGCAACTGGCCCGAAGCTTCTTCGCAGACACGATCCCCGTCGAAGTAGCCGACGGATACGGGAGGGAAGATCTGAGGAAACTCTGGGCCATGCTTAGAGACGAGAACCTAAATTTGTACCACGGCACGATACTTCTACTGATTGGGCTCATCAGCGACGGATCCAGAGAAGACACGGAGCAGTTGGTGGCTTATGCAGAGCAGGGTTCGACCAACTGGCATGCCTGGTCAGCCTCGGTGATCGGCCTCGGGTACATGGCGAACCACGGCAGTGCTCATGCCATCCGATCGCTGATTCGCCTGAGCGCACGGACCGCGAGCGGACCGCTTACAGATTGGAGCGTCTCTGCACTCGCGCTCTCCGGCAGGCCGGAAGCTGTGCAGCACCTCCAAAAGTTGAGCGAAGAGAGCCAACTGAGAAGCGATGCCACTTCGCGGGCCGTCAAGGCCCACTCTCATCTATCCCTCGCGCTGAGAGAGCACGCCAGGGTGAGCGCGAACGGCCTAAAGGCGTACTACGGTCGATAGTGCTTCGACGGGTGAAAGAGGGGAAGGTGACTCGTGCAAGCTCGGTCGTGCAAGCCCGTCCGGACTCTCGTGATCGCGTTGGGCGTCTTTTCAACGAGCGTACTTCTAAACTGGACAAGCGTCGTCGAAGCCTCCTGCCTCGCACCGGCGTTCGACGTGCTGTGGACGTACCCGCGGCAGGACGAGCGCGACGTCCCGCTGGACTCACAACTATGGACGTTAGTCAATCAGGTCCCCATCACCGTCGTCGCAGAGTTGAACGGGTCACCTCTCCCTCCTGCGGAGGTCACGGGGAGCGCGCAGCGTTGGGCGCTCCCGCGACTGCGTGCTCAAACGGAGTATCTGTTTCGCGCCATATTCGAGCATCCTACGCTCGCAGGGCGTCGCCAGCGCGTCGTCGAGATTCGCTTCATGACCGGGAAGAGAGTCACCCGAAAGCCGCCCCAGCCTCGCGTTGTCGGCCAGGCACGCTTAGCAAGCGACGCCGACCGCTCCCACTTCTGCGACGCCGTCCTCATTGCTCAGGCCTGTTTTTCACGTCACCCACTACGGGTTCCAGGTTTTGACCGTTTCGAGCTCGCTGATCGCACCGTGAACGCCTGGACTCTCGAAGGCGACACCGCGTCCACGAGTCAGCTCTGGCCGTCTCGCTGTGGGCCTCCGACGATAGCGATTCCTGACGTCTCGGCACCCCAGTGTTATTCGATCCGGGGGGTCGGCGCGGGCGGAACCGTTTCAAGAGCAAGGCGAGTTTGCGTTAAGGCCGCCTCCGCCAAAGACGCTGCGCCTTCTCGCGGAACGTCGATTGGCGCCCCCCCCATCCCTCCGCCACCACCACTCAACTGATGGCCTCGACCGGGCGCGGAGGCAGCGGCAAAGGTAAGAAGCGAGGAGCGCCGCTTCGCGCAGGGCGCACCTCCAGCAGCACCTTCACAACCGCGATCCGCTCTGGATCGTGCTCGAAGAACCCGACACGTTCGCGCCGCAGCAACCCATAGGCGACCTCACCCGTGTTCTCGGGGAAGTCGATCGCATCGCCCGACGCGGCCGCAACTTCTGCTTCCGTCTGATCTCCATCACGCAGCGCCCCGCCAAGCTCAACAAGGACGTGCTCACGCAGTTGAGCACCTTGGTCGCGCTCGGCGTGACGTCGCCCCAGGACCGCGACGCGATCAAAGCCTGGGTCGAAGGCAACGCGGATCGCGAGCAGGCTCAGGAGGTCTACCGAAGCCTCGCGACGCTACCCGTCGGCCAAGGCTGGATCTGGGCACCGGACTACGACCTGCTCAGCAGAGTCGACTTTCCACGCATCCGCACCATCGACAACTCGTCGACGCCGAAAGCGGGCGAGAAGCGTATCGAGGCGAAGGTGCTCGCCAAGGCCGACCTCGCAAAGATCGCCAAGAGCATCCGCGAGATCGAGCAAGTTCAAGCGGCTCCCGGCCACACGCGGCCAGTCCGCCCTGGGAAGAAGGCACGTGAGGACCGCGGCAATGTCGACAGCGCTGCCCTCCTGTAGAGCCTCGCTCTCGGTCGTGATTCACCGCCTTGCCGGCCCCGGACTCTCCGACCGTTGGATTGCCTGAGACGTTGGCCGATCTCGAGACGAGAGCGTGGTGGACGAGCGCGAGAGGGCTCGTCGGTTCAGCATCGGGGGACGGAAAGGTTGGGCCCACGCGTCTAGTCCACGCGCGGGCCCGATGTCGACGATGCAGCTCTCGTGGAAAGGTCCGGTCGCCGACGACCGGTATGTAGCTGATCGCGCGTGGGAGCGCGCGGTGTTGTGTGCGTGCCCCCTGCACCCGGAAGGCGGCTGCGGCCTGCAGCGGCTCGGCACGTACGGCCGCGTATCGCCTGCGGGCGTGCGCGTGCCGCGCTGGTGGTGTCCGGTCGCGCATAAATCCATAAGCCTTTTGCCGACGTTCCTGGCCGCACGGCTGACAGGCACGCTGGACGAGGTGGAGGCGGTGGTGTCCGCGGTCGAGCAGGCCGGCGGCGTAACGGCGGCGCTTGAGCGCGTGCACCCGGCCGACGCTGAGGATGCGATCGACCTGCAGGGCGCGCTCCGGTCGATGCGGCGCCGGATGGGTGCGGTGCACGCGGCGCTGCTCGCGATCATTACGCTGATGCCCGAGCGGTTCGCCGGCACCAGGCCAACGATCGAGGGCCTGCGCACGACGCTGGCCACCGATCGCGTACTGGTCGCGCTGCGCGAACTAGCGGCCAGGCACTTGCCCGCTCTGCCGGCGCCGCTCGGATTCGCAGCACGAGTCGACATGTGAAAGGCGGTCGATAGCGAGGGTCCACACGAAACGGGCACTGTGCGCCGAGCCTGCAGTCGTGACGCTGCCGTGGCTCGCACCGGAAGGACCGGCGCGAAGCCTCGACAGGAGACGTGCGTGCAGACGACGAATGAGACCGTGCTCGCCGACGTGGATGAATCGCGCCGCGAGGTGGCGCTGTTCCGCTACGGCGTGATCGCCGACTTGGCTCACCTCGAGCCTCACCATCGCGGCCTCTACGCGTTGCTGAAGGAGAAGGCCGAGCGCGAGTACACCATCCCCGGCTCGCTGCGTCGCCGCGTCGCGACCGAGACGATCCGTGGCTGGCTGCGCGACTACCGCCGCGGCGGCTTTGACGCGCTGGTGCCGCGCGCACGCAGCGATCAAGGCAGTGCTCGCTCCATCGCGCAGCCCGTCGTCGACCTGCTCTGCCAGCTGAAGGAAGACGATCCCACGCTGAGCATTCCAGCGCTGATCAAGCTCGCGCGTGAGCGCCACCAAGATATCGTCAGCGACGAGGTCGTGCTCGCCGAGTCCACGGTGCACCGACTCTTGTCGAAGCGCGGCCTGATGAAGAAGCGTCCCGAGGACCCTACGAGCAAGGACCGGCGCCGCTTCCAGCACGAGCAAGCCGGCGACCTGTGGATGAGCGACGTGATGTACGGACCCAAGATCCGCCACGACGGGCAGATCCGTCAGACCTACCTGATCGCGTTCCTCGACGACGCCACGCGCATGATCCCCTTCGCCACCTTCGCCTTCTCCGAGGGCGCCATCGCCTACTTGGTCGTGCTCGAACAAGCGATCCGGCGACGCGGCATCCCCAAGCGCCTATACGTCGACAACGGTGCGGCATTCCGGTCGCGGCAGCTTGCGCTCGTGTGCGCCAAGCTCGGCATCGCGCTGATCCATGCCAAGCCGTACAAGCCGCAGGGCAAGGGCAAGATGGAGCGCTGGTTTCGTACCGTGCGCATGCAGTATCTGGCTACGATTCCGGCCGAGCAGAAGATGTCTCTGGAGTCGATGAACCGCGCCTTGGCCACGTGGATCGAGGGCGAGTATCACCACGCGCCGCATCGCGGGCTTGGAGACGAGTCGCCTTCAGACAAGTGGGCACGCACGAGCCAGAGCGTGCGCATGCCCGACGCGAACGTCGGTGAGCACTTCCTCGCCGAGCAGAAGCGGCGCGTGCAGAAGGACCGCACCGTGACACTCGAAGGCGTCGCCTTCGAGGTCGATGCGGCGCTGGTCGGCGAGCGCGTATTGCTGCGCTACGACGCCGGCAAGGCCCGCGACAAACGCGTGGTCGAGGTCTG
>DASUME010000215.1:0-2980 GCA_036277895.1 Polyangiales bacterium | reverse complement strand
AGGCCGCACGCGTGATGTCGATCAGCGTGTCCTTCTCGTCCTCGAAGGGCACGCTCATGATGCCCGCGGGCTTCTCGACCACCACCACGTCGCCGTCGGCGTGTACGATGCGCTCGGGCGCCAGCGTGCCCCTGCGCTGGCGCGGGGCGCCGCGGTCGAAGCTGACTTCGTCGCCGGGCTGCACCCGTGTGGCCGGGTCGGTGACGGCCTGGCCGTTTACCTTCACGCGACCGCTGGTACAGAGCTCGCGCGCCTTGTTCCAGGACAAGCCCTCGTAGGCCTCGCGGACGACACGGGAGAGCTCGAGGTTGGGTCGATCGACGGTGACGTTTTGCACGAGGGCAAGCAGGGTAGTGGGCCCGCCCGAGCGCGTCCATGTGGCGCGAGGTCGCAGGCCTCAGTGCACGCGCGTGCGTGGGCCGGGCCACGCATCCAGGAACGCGAAGGTGACCGCGGCCTCGTTGCTCTCTGCCAGGCCGCTGCCGAAGAACGCGCCCACGTCGGTGAAGTCGTCGCCGCCCGCGAGGTCGGACAGGCTGCGCACGGCCAGGTACGGCACGCCGTTGGCGCGCGCGACCTGCGCCAGGGCGGCGGTCTCCATGTCGACCGCCTGCGCGTTCAGCCAGGTCGAGAGGTACTCGCGGTAGGTCGGGTTCGCGAGGAAGCTGGAGCCCGAGACGCCGACGCCGCCAAGGCCGAGCGCGGGCTGCGTGCTGACGCAGAGCTCGCTGCCGTCCGCCGTGGTGCCGCACTTCTGGAGCGTGGGCTTCAACGTCAGCGCGACGGCGTACATCGCGGGGTCGACCGGGAACAGCAGCCGGAACTCCTCCGCGGAGGCACTCTTGACGTAGGTGCGGCGCATGTAGAGGCCGGTCTCGACCTCGCACGAGGCGCCGTCGGCCGTGGTGCCCTCCAGGCTGACCGAGGGCAAGGGCGCGCTCGACGCCAGGCTGACGTCCTCGCCGGTCGCGATCTGCAGGCCGAGGCAGCTCAGATCTCCGGGAGCTCCGCAGGGCACCGGCACGCCGCCGTCGCCGTTCCAGTAGACCTCCAGCGGCTGCGCCCAGCTCTCGGGGATCAGCACGTCGCCCACGTGGCGATCGGGATCGATGCCCCCGGCGATGCCGCTCATGATCAGGCGGTCGATCGAGAAGCGATCGATCAGCAGCTGGGCGGTCATGGCGGCATTTACGATGCCGACGCCGCTGAGCACGATCACGACGCGGTGCCCGTGCAGAACGCCGAGCGTGTAGCGGTTGCCGTTGATGGTGACGCTGCGCGCGTGCTCGGTGTTGGCGATCAAGAGATCGGCCTCCGCGCCGAACGCAGAGACGATGCCGATGCGCGGCGGCCCCTTGAAGACATCCGCGCTCGCGAGCGTGGGCAACAAGAGCGTGAGTGCGACCAGTGCGCGGATCGAGTTCATGGCACGCCTCCTGCTCGCAGGGGCGAGCGCACATTCAGTTACGCACGCGCGCGCTGGGTGCGCAGGGAAAAATGAGCAAAATAGCGCGCGTTTCGGGCGTTTTGCGCGAGAGGCGCGCGCGTGTGTCCGCGGGGCGTAGAGCAGAACTAGCGGTGTTCCGCGCGAGTGGGACTTGCGGGCTATTTCCGATTCCGCCCGTACTTGTCGTGGCTGCTCACCCAATGCCCCGCCAGGATCGCGGACGTCAGCGAGATATCGCCCGCGAGCACCACCGCCGTGCAAATCTCCGCGAGCTTGTCGGCTTTCCCCGTCCCGTAGCAGCCGAGCAGCTCCAGGCACTCGCGCTGGGTGGCGAGCCCAGTCCCGCCCCCGTAGCTCGCGACGATCAGCGCGGGCAGCGTGACGCTCCAGTAGTAGTCGCCGTTCGGCAGGATCTGCACGTACGTCATGCCGGCGTGCGACTCGGACACGTTGGCGACGTCTTGCCCGGTGGCGATGAAGATCGCAGTCAAGCCGTTGGCCGCGTGCGCGCCGTTGTACGCGCTGCCGGCCATGAACGAGCCCGCCTGCCCGATCTGGCGGTACTCCATCAGCTGCTCGGGCGTGACACCCATCAGCTGCTTCAAGAGCTCGCGCTTGATCACGACCTCGGCCACCATGCGTCGGCCGCGCGTGTTGAGTACGTTGATCTGCGAGTGCTTCTTGTCGGTGTCGATCGCGCCGGAGAGGATGTAGCGGATCGGGCGCGGGTAGTTGGCGACGATCCACTCGCAGGCGGCGAGCGTGGCCTTGCCGCTCATGTTCTGGCCCGCGGCGTCGCCCGTGAAGTAGTTGAAGCGCAGGTAGCGGTTCGGCCCCAGCGGGTGGTGCGTGATGTCGAGCAGCTTGCCGACGCTGGTCGTCGCCTCGGCAGCGCTACGCACACCATCGATGTTTTCGGTCAGCCACTCGCCGAACGCACGCGCCTCGCGCGCGTCTTCACAGATGAACACCGGCGCGCGCTGCATGCGCCTGTCCACCACCGTGGTCTTCACGCCGCCGCACTCGGTCAGCAGGCGCATGCCGCGGCTGTAGCTCGCGACCAGCGTGCCCTCGGTGGTCGCGAGCGGCACGTAGAAGTCGCCCTGCGCGTACTCGCCGAGGATGCGCACGGGACCGGCGAGCCCGATCGGCACCTGCGCCGCGCCGGTGAAGTTCTCGATGTTTCCCGGCAGCGAACCCGGGTCGAACGAGTAGCTGCCCACGTGCTTCAGCGTGGCGCCCGAGCGCTCCTCCGCGAAGGTGCGGCGCCGGGTCGCGATCTCCTGCGTGTAGTCGTTCGCTTTGTCGCGCGGGATCGGGACTCGCTTCACATCTTCGCTCATGGCGCAGATGCTAGAAGAAGCCGTCCGAGCGTCAATACGCGGAACGTGCTGGAGTAATGATTGGCGCCGGCGGTAAAGCGCTACTGGACCAATCGCCCCTGCCGGTGCGCGCATGGCGGCCCACAAAGACGCGCCTGTTGGCCGACCGCGCGTGATCCCTTGGTGGCTTCATACACGTTGCGTGCGCAGG
>DASUME010000214.1:0-4360 GCA_036277895.1 Polyangiales bacterium | reverse complement strand
AGGTCGGTCTCGGAGAACGCCTTGATGCACTCGTACTCCGCGAGCAGGCTGCCCTGCATGCCTTGCAGCCAGAACGTGTCGCGCACGCCCTGCGACTCCTTGGCTCCCGGGCGGTTGTAGCCGTAGAAGGCCGCGCTGAAGTCCTGGAAGAACTGGGCGCGGTTGTTCTTGGTCGCCTCGCGGATGCCGTCGAACACCTCGCGCGGCACGCCGTTGGGGTTGAAGTCGGTCTTGATCATGATCGGCGTGACGGCGCTGATCAGCACCACCTTCGCCACGCGCTCGACGCCGTGGCGGCCGACGTAGCGCGCGACTTCACCGCCGCCCGTGGAGTGGCCGATGTGCACCGCGTTGCGCAGCTCGAGCGCCTTCACCACGGCGGCGAGATCGTCGGCGTAGTGATCCATGTCGTTGCCGAAGCCGGGCTGCGACGAGCGACCGTGGCCGCGCCGATCGTGCGCGATCACGCGGAAGCCGTGCTGCGCGAGGAACATCATCTGATCCTCGAACGCGTCGCCGTGCAGGGGCCAGCCGTGGCTGAACACCACCGGCGGGCCGTCCTTGGGCCCCCACTGGTTGTAGAAGATCTGCGTGCCGTCCTGGGTCTCGACGTAGGCCATGTGTCCTCCTCGCGTGAACGCGACTCAGACCGACTTAGCCCGCGCCTCCGTCCGCGTATTGGACGATGTTGACTTCAGCGCACGCGGCGCCACCCCGAGCCGGCGCTTGAACTGCCGGTTGAGGTGGCTCTGATCGGAGAAGCCGCACCGATGCGCAATCTCGGACAGCTTCAGCCCCCGATCGAGGTATTGCTGTGCGCGGTAGACGCGGTAGGCACTCAGGTAGTCGTGCGGGCTGACGCCAGTCTGCTTCTGGAACTGGCGCAGCAGCACGAACGGGTTGCTGTCGGTGACCTGCCCCAGCTCGGCCAGCGTCACCTTCTCGGCGAAGTGCGCGCGCAAGTAGTCGATCACGCGCTGCGTTCGCCGCGAGCATGCAGCGATGCGCGCGCCGTGCCCGCGTGTACGCGCCGCGATCGTGGCCAACAAGCGCAACAGGTCGCTGCTCGCCTCCAGCGTGGCGCCATCGCGCTCGAACGTACGGTGCACGCGCAGCAGCTCGCGCGACAAGCCGGGCTCGATCAGCACCGGCTCCCTGAGCTCGAACGCCATGCCCTCACAGAGCTCACGCAGCTTCGCCGGCGAAAAATGCAGCTCGCGACAGACCGACCCACGCGGATCGAGCACCTCCCCGAGCCGCGCCGAGAACACCTGCCCTGCATCGCGCATGACCACGCAGTCCGGCGTCTCCAGCTCGCGTCTGCCGGCCTGCTCGCTGTGCCAGGTGGCGCCCGTGAACGCGAGCAGCACCACCTCCTCGAACATCACCTTCGAGAACGCCAGCCGCTCACCCACCGCCACGTCGACCCGCCGAAAGCCGATTCCCTCCGCGGTCCACTGCGAGATCTCGGCCATGCACGACTATGCCCCCGCGCACCGCGGCGTGCCACGACTCGAACATCTCCCGCCGGGGGCGGTGGCGCCCGGTTCGCCCCGCTGCAATGACGCACTCCGGAGGTAACGCTTGTCGCTCCTCGAATCCCGTCTCGCGCAGCGCGCACGATGGTGGGCACACACCCCGCTGCTACCCGCGGTCGCCGTGCAGGCCCTGTACGTCTTGGCGAGCGTCGAGCGCCTCCCCGACGCAGGCGGCGAAAAGAGCGGCCGAGCCGGCACCGGCGATCGAACCTTATCCATCGCAGTCGTAGGCGAATCACCCGTCGCCGGCGTGGGCGTCTCCGACCACCGCGACGGCCTGTCGTGCCAGCTCGCCCACCGCCTCGCAACTCACTACGCGTGTGAAGTAACTTGGCAAGCCCTGGGCCTGACCGGCGCCACGCTATCGCGCATCCGACGCAAGCTCGTAGACGAAGTACGCGGCACCCCCGACGTCGCAGTCGTGATCTGCGGCGTCAACGACTCCCTCTTCCTCACCGCCGAGTCCCGCTTCGGCAAAGAAGTACGCCGCACCCACGCTGCCCTCCTCGCCCGCGGCGCAAAACACATCGTCTTCTCGGCCGTCCCCCCCGTGGGCGACTTCCCCGCCCTACCCCGCCTAATGGCCCGCACCATCGGCCTACGCGCCTCGCTCCTCGACGCCCAGCTCCGCCACGAGCTCACCACCCTCGACCACTCCAGCTACGCCCCCATGGGCCCGCTCAACACCGGCGAAAACATGGCCTCCGACGGCTTCCACCCGAGCCACCAAGGCTACGCCCTCTGGGCCACCCGCCTGACCGATCACATCACTACCACCCTTTCGTAGGACGAAGCCGAGCAGGCGAGTCAGACGCCGAGTCCGAAGCCACACGTCAGCGCGTCCTTCGGATAGTACAGCGCGAAGTTGAAGCACATCTCGTTGCCCGATCCCTCGCCGAAGGTGATGTCCCGGGTCGTCGGGTTGCTGTACACACACGTGGTGGTGATGGTGTCGCCGGCCTCCACGACGACTTCGGGGTCGAGCTCACGCGAAGCCTGCTGGCCGTATTGGAATGGCTCGTCGTGCATGACGATCACGTCGCCGTTCTTCTTTGTCACCTTGAACAGCATGTGTCGCGCGCGTGTAAAAGCGAACGGAGCGGCGGTCAGAAGGTGGACCGGCTGACTGCTCGTCACCTTGCAAGTACCCGTGATCGGTTTGTCGACGGCACCGGCAGGCGCGAGGACCGGGCCGAAGCTCGTCAGCGACATGGTCATGCCTGCGTGATGAGCGCGGAGATGAGCCTTCTCCACGATGCATAGCTCGAGTCCGCTACGATCGGACTCGGACTGTGTGCCCATCAGATTGTCGTAGTGCAAGTCGAGTCTCAGGCTCCCTGGCTCGGTGGGCAGGTCGATACCCACGTCGGGCGGTGCTCGCAGGAGCGCTGGTCGACGAGCTCGCATGCTAGCGAGCAAGTGGGACGGGATAGTGGGAACATCAGCTGGACCTGGCTATCACGACCCACAGCGTGGGTCGAATCGCGGTTCTGGCAGCGTCAGTCGTTCCGCGCCCGGGCCGCGCACGAGCCACGAGCGTCCGAGCGAGCGCAGCGATCCCGCGTCCATCCACCACCCGCGCGCCCCGCAAAGCGAAGCGAGCGAGGACGATCGTTCCCTCGCTGTCTGTGGTCGAGACCGCGGAGTGGGCATGCTTCGTTTGGGGGGACTAAAACCGCGCGTAACAGGAACCAAGCACCTCACCGCGTCAGCTCGATCGACCTACCCCGAAACGAACGGCGAGCAGTGGTGCGGCATAGCACTGCACCCTCTCAGCCTGCACCGATTCCACACCGCCGAAGAAACCCGATGAGCGCGGACTCTGCGTCCCCCCACACGACGCATGCCCACGCAGCAACCCCACCCAGCGAGGCACTCGCCCACGAGCGTCCGAGCGAGCGCAGCGTCAGATGCTGTCGAAGCCGAACGAGACCCCGAACTGAAACTGCCGCACCCGCACGTCTTCGAAGTTGTTGTCGCCGTTGAGCAGCATGTAGGCGACCTCGAGCTGCATGCCGAACGAGAAGTTGCGGTCCACGTACAGGTCCTTGCCGGCGACCAGGTGCATGTAGAAGCCGGGGTTGCTCGTGTCGCTCCGGCTGCCTTGCTTCACCGTCGCCCAGCCTACGCCGAACGCGGGCTTGAAGAAGAAGTCGTGCGGCGTGAAGAACGTCACCGCCGGCGCGATCGCGTACGACAACACGCGTGCACGATCGGACTCCTGGTTCGCCAGCGTCAGATCGTCGATGCTCCCGCTCCAGAGCACACCCAGGTACGCATCCGCGTGCAGCGCGAGCCACGGCCGCAGGAAGCCGCCCACGTCCAGGTTGTAGCCGGTGCTGAACCCGCTCGTCGTCCAGCCGTCGAACTCACTCTGAAAGCTCGCCGGCCCGATGCGCGTGCTCTGCCCGCCGAGCGACGTCCCGACGCGCAGGTAGAAACCACCGCGCTGCTCCGGCAGATCCCACGCGTGCGCGAGCGGGTCGTGCTCCGGCGGGATGTCGAGCGGATCCACCACCGTGACCGCTTCACCCGGTGTCGGCGCCTGCGCGCTCGCAACTCCAGCGACCGACAACAGCCCCACCAAAATTGCAAAGCGCATCATGACCTCCGTCATTGAGATAGCTCGGTCAGGTTCACCACCGCAAACCCACCCTTGCCAACCTCGACTTGCTGCTCTTTCGTCACGCCCTGCGACAAAATGCGCACGGTGTGTTGGCCCGCCGGCACGCGCACGCGCGCGAGCGCGATCCGCGCTGGCAACGTGGCCCACGAGCGCGTGTCCGGCGTATCCGCGGCCGCCAGCGCAGCCTGCGTGCCCA
>DASUME010000213.1:0-5068 GCA_036277895.1 Polyangiales bacterium | reverse complement strand
CACCAAGAACACGCCGCGCAAGACGCTCAAGATGATCGAAGAGCGCGCGGCCAAGAGCGTGGGCCAGTACGCAGCGGCCGTACGTTCGTGGTCTGCCGCGCTCTGAGTCAGCGAGCCACCTGACGTCCGCCCCACCGGCGTCCCGAGGTACCCACAGCCACCGCACATAACGACCTTGCCCAGGGCGGTCGAAAGCGGGTCTCATCGGCCTCCCCCCCCGGTGAGGTCTGGATGACGGCTCGGCGAGTTCTGTTCGCGGTCCTGATGAACATGGTGCTGGTCGCACCCTCCGTTCCCACTGCGCGTGCCGACGATATGTGTGTGCCCGCGACCGGGCTCAAGCTCGAGCGCCAGCTCCGGCAGCTGTACCTGGACCTGCTGTCGCGCCCACCCACGGTTGCCGAGTACCAGGCCGTGCAGGCCAGGGGTGCGATCACGGAGGAAGACATCCGGGCGCTGATGGAGCGCGACGAGTTCTACACGCGCATGAAGGGCTACCACCGCGCGCTGTTGCGCGCGAACGTGTCCGCCAGCCTGCCGCAGAAGCGCCACCAGCTGCGCGGACGCGGTCACGAAGGGCTCGCTGCAGGCCAAGCAGATCTTCTTCTGCGACATGCGCCGCACGTCGACCGGCCTGGTGCCGTCGTTGTGCTCGCCGGATGCGAGCAAGCCGACCACCGCCGCGCTGACCAAGGAAGTGCTCGACGAGCAGCAGCGCATCGTCGCGTTCGAGAGCCCGGAGGCGCTGTCGGTGGTGGCCGCCACGCCGCGTACGCCGGCGGCGATCGGTGTGGGTGCGCCGCTCAGCTATCGCAGCGGCACCGCCAACGGCACGGCCTGGCTCCACGCATTCTGAGCGCGTACGTGCAGCGACGACCTCCCACCAATCGATGGTGAGCCCGGGGGCATCCGAAGCGGCCGCCGTGCCGGTAGTGTTACGATCGCAGCGCTGTCTCGTACGTGCCGTACCCCTTCTCCAAGATCCGAGCGCTCCTCGTCACCTGCTTCGCGGGGTCATCGGCGTGCGTGATGCTCGGCTACGATCCGGCGCTCGAGCGCGATGCGGGCTCGTTCCTGGTGGTGCCCGACGCGGCTCGCTCCGAGGATGCGCAGCTGCGCGATGCGCAGGACAAGGACGCACGTGGGCAGGACGCGCGCCCCGACGACGCGGCCCGCGGTGACGCGCAGGGGAGCGCCGACGCCGCGACGAGCGACGCGGCGAACAAACCGGATGGCACGGCGGGCGACGGCGGTCCCGCGATGCTCAGCTGCGACGCGGGCGCCACCTGCACACCCAGCTGTCCTGGCGGCGCGTGCAACGTAGGCTGCAAGGACACCAAGTCCTGTACCACTACTTGCGCCGCGGGGGGCCCTTGCAACGTCGACTGCGCGGGCTCGGAGAGCTGCTCGGTGGACTGCGCCTACGGGACCGCGCTCGGCTGCAACACCGACTGCAGCCTTACGGATAGCTGCAACGTTCGCTGTCGCGCGGGCGCGAGCTGCAGCACCAACTGCACCGATGGCCACTGCGCCGTGCGCTGCGAGCCTGGGTCGGCGTGTGCCGTCACCTGTGCCAGCGGCGCGGCCTGCGCCAACGTGGTCTGCATGATCGGCTCGACCTGCAGCGCCAAGTGCCCGGACCCCGCCAACTGCCCGATCACGTGCACCGGCTCGCTCCAGACCTGCTCCAGCGGGACCATCGTCTGCAACGGCATCTGCCCTTGAGCGCAGGCCCGATCGGCGATCGCTGCAACCCGTCTTGCGCACGCGTGGCACCGCTCCAAACAACCTGACGCCGACCGTCCCTATCCCTGGTTTCCGCGGCCGGTACGGGTAACATGTGCGCACAGTGTCCGCGTCACCGCCCGAGAGCCCGCGCAAGCTCGAAGACCTGGAGCACCAGTTCCAGGCCCTGGTGGAGTGCACCGCCGACGCGGTGTTCATCACCGACTTCGACTCCGCGCGCTTCATCCGCGTGAACGGACGCGCGTGCGAGCTGTTCGGATACGGTGCCGACGAGCTGCGCGGCATGACCGGGCGCCAGCTCCACCCGGGCGAGGACACGGCGGTGGTCGACGGCATCAGCCGCGACCTGATCCGCGACGGATCCGTCACGCGCCACGCGGTGCGCCTGTGCCGCAAGGACGGCAGCTCGTTCTGGGGCGAGCTGCGCAGCTCCGCGTATCGCGCGGGCGAGCGCAAGCTCTACGTGACCTTCGTGCGCGACGTGTCCGGCAACCTGCTGCGCGAGATGGAGCTCAACTCCGCGTACCAGTCGATCAAGGAGACCGAGGCGCAGCTGATCCGGTCCTCGCGCCTGGCCGCGATCGGGCAGCTCGCCGCGGGCGTCGCGCACGAGGTGAACAACCCTGCCGCGAGCGCGCTGCTCAACCTCGAGGTGCTGGAGCAAGACGTCTGTGCGCTCTCGCGCGACGCCGAGCTGGCCGAGCGCCAAGCCACACCGGCGCTGTTGTTCGAGTCGGTGCGGCGGGTGACGCGCGAGGCCGAAGAGGCGGTGCGCGACTCCTCGGAGGCGGTACGCCGGATCGCGTCGGTGGTGAAGAGCCTGCGCGGCTTCGTGCAGATCAGCGAGAGCGAGATCCAGCGCGTCAACCTCAACGAGGCGATCACCGCGGCCGTTCGGCTGGTGCAGCACCAGGTGCGCCAGCGCGCGGTCGTGCGCACGCAGCTGCGCGCCTCACGCGAGATCACGGCCGATCGCGGCAAGCTGATCCAGGTGTTCATCAACCTGCTGCTCAACGCCTCGCAGGCGATCGAGTCCGGCGGCGGCAGCACGATCACCGTCACCACGCTCGACTCGGTCGACGGCGTGATCGCGCAGGTCGACGACGATGGACCGGGCGTGCCCAAGGACGCGGCGCCGCACATCTTCGAGCCGTTCTTCACCACCAAGGCCGCCGATCAGGGCACCGGGCTCGGCCTCTCGCTCTGTGCGGACATCGTTCACCGCCACCGCGGTCGGCTGGAGCTGCGCGAGCGCGGCGGTCGCGGTGCCACCTTCGAGGTCTACCTGCCGCTGCACACGGGGCTCGAGCTGCCGGTGCGCAGTGAGTTCGTGCCGCCGCCGATCCGCGCGCGCATCCTGATCGTCGACGACGACGCCACGCTGGTGCGCGCGTATCGGCGCTGGCTCGGGCGCAGGCACGAGGTGATCGTCGCCTACGACGGCGAGGAAGCGCTGCAGGTGCTCGAGCAGGATCAGGAGTTCGACATCATCCTGTGCGACCTGATGATGCCGCGCTTTGATGGCGTCGCGCTGTACGAGGCGGTGCTCGAGAGCAAGCCGCACTTGTTGGCGCGGATGGTGTTCAGCAGCGGCGGTCCCACCAGCCCGCGCTACCAGGAGTTCGCGAAGAACCCGAGCATCACGTTCTTCGACAAGCCGATCCCCCATGACCGCTTCGAGCAGTGGCTCGCGGCACGCATGCGCGACCGGCGTGCTCCCGAATCGAGCGCACTCGCGTCGCCCCCCGCCGCGGACGATCGCGAGAGCTTCGTCGTGGAGGCGCACGAGGCTTCGTTGAAGTAGCTCTGATGGGCTAGTCGTGGTGGGCTGAGCGCCGCTTCCGACAGCGCTTGCGTCAGCAAGTTTAATTGCGTCGCACGTCCAATGTCGCGGCTACGTCTCTGTTGCGTGGCGAGGCAGCTTCGGACCCTCAGAACCGACAAGCTCGCCTGTCGCGGGGTGGTCGCATTTGCCACAATGCCTTGCCCGATCCCCGGAGTAGGTTTCCGATGGGCACCAGCCGCGAGCACAATTCGCAGGTCGTGAACGGCATAGCTAGACCGCGGCAGTCCTACCCAGACAGGTCGGCCGGGCCGGCGTCGCGTGCGCCCTCCGAAGCGGCCTTGCGACGGCTCGAGCTGAACACGATCCGCGCGGGGCACGAGAACGCCGGCTTCCTGTCCGCATCGCGGGGCTATCTGCCGATCAGCAGCCCGCTGCAGGCGCTCGATCCGGCGTATGCGGAGTGGGACGCGATCGCGGCCGAGCTGCCGCAGCTGTACCGCGAGCTGTCGCTGCGCAAGCGCATCGCCGCGCTGCCGGTGTTGCCCGCCACCGCCGACTGCCTCGACGCGCGTCAGGTGCTGCGCGCGACTGCGCTGCTGTCGATTCTTTCGCATGCGTATTGGTACGTCGACAGCCGGCCTCCGCTCGATCTGCCGCCTCAGCTGCGCTTGCCGTGGGCGCAGCTGCGCAAGCGGCTCGGCCGCACGCAGGAGGTGATCTCGTACATCGATCTGATCATCTACAACTGGAAGGTCCGCGACAGCGCGCTGCCGAACCCGCTGCTGGTCGAGAACCTGGACCTGTTGTTCCCCACCATCGGCAACCAGGAAGAGCGCGTCTTCTACATGACGCAGCTGGAGATCCTCGGGCGCACGGCCGCGGTGCCGAAGCTGGTGGCGAGCGCCCAGGGGGCCGCGTTGCGCGACGACGAGGCGGAGCTCGAGGCCGCGCTGATCGGCATCATCGACGCGCTGTCGGGCGTGGTGAACGTGGCGCTGCCCAAGATCAACCCCAACCCGTACGCGCGCACGCACGTCGATCCGGTGTCGTGGGCCAAGACGGTGGCGCCGTTCGCGGTGCCGATCCACGCGGGCGATCAGGGCCCGAGCGGCACCTCGTCGCCGATCTTCAACACGCTCGACCTGTTCTTCGGGCGCAAGGACTTCCAGACCTTCCTCGGGCGCGAGATCAAGGCGCTGCGCGCGCACTATCCTCGCGCGTGGCAGGTGTTCCTGAGCACGCTGACCGAGGTCGACGTGCGGGCGTACGTCGAGCTCAAGGGCAGCCAGAGCCTGAAGAGCGCCTGGCGCGAGGCGTTCGAGCTGTACGCGGGCGAGACCGGCTTCCTCGGGCGCCACCGCATGAAGGTGTACGGCTACCTGGAGCTCGCGTTCAAGGTCGGTCGCTCGGTCACGATCGGCGGCTTCGGCGGCGTGTTCACCGATCGCACCTGGGATCAGGTCGACGGAGAGCTGAGCCGCTCGCAGGGCGAGCGCACCAAGGAAGCTCCCGAGTCCGTCCATCGCGCACGCGTGA
>DASUME010000212.1:0-6383 GCA_036277895.1 Polyangiales bacterium | reverse complement strand
TTGGAGGCATCGACCGTGTCCGCGTCGACGATGCCGAGCGTGCCGACGCCGGCTGCCGCGAGGTACAGCGCGGCCGGGGCGCCGAGTCCGCCCGCGCCGAGCAACAGCACGCGCGCCTTGAGCAGCTTCTCTTGACCCTTGTCGCCCACCTCGGGCAGCAGCAGGTGGCGCGAGTAGCGGTCGCGCTGCGTCTCGGTCAGCTGCGCGGGCACCTCGACCGGGTAGCCGGTGTCCTTCCAGCGCACGAAGCCCGGGTTGGCGGACTCGACGTGCTTGTAGCCGAGCTCCGAGAGCACCTTGGCCGCGAACGCCGAGCGCGTGCCGCCGGCGCAGTAGATCACGAGCTTCGCGTTCTTGTCGGGCAGCTTGCTCTCGGCCTGCATCTCCAGGAAGCCGCGCGGCAAGAGCACCGCGCCCGGGATGTAGCCGGCCTTCGTCTCGTCCTTCTCGCGTACGTCGACGAACGTATAGGGCTCGCGCGCCTCCAGCCTGCGCTTCATCTCGTCCAGGCTGACCTGCGTGATCGCGCCCTTCACTTCCTGAAGCAGGTCCGAGTAAGTCTTCGCCATGGCCCCGTGACTCCTTGCCAGCCCTGCGCGGAGAACGCGCGCTGGGCGGCGGAATATGAGAACGCTCTGGGGCCACGTCAAGCTCGCGACGGGCGAGCTCTGCTCCCGAAAACGGAGCACGCGGCCACAGTTCTCACTGTGCCGCGTGGGACGTCGAAATGCTCGCGACCGTTACGATGCGTCCATTCGAATGGACGCGAACTCAGGCGGCGGCGGCCGGCATGCTCAGGAAGCCGCCATCCCGCGCGTACTCCCCGAGCGACTCCTGGAGCTGCTTGCGGGCGCGGTGCAGTCGCGACATCACCGTCCCGATCGGGCAACCCAGCTGGCTGGCGACCTCGCGGTAGCTGAGGTCGCCCAGGTCCACCAGCTCGACCACGGCGCGGAACTCGGTGGGCAGCGCTGCGAGTGCCGCACCCACCTCATCCGACAGGCCGTCGCGCTCGGAGCTCGCGAGGTCCGCGGCCGAATACGCGTCGCGGCGTGATTCTTCGCCAGCGGCACGGAACAGATCGCGCTCCCGGCGCTGTTTCCGATACGCATTGATGAACGTGTTCATCAGGATGCGGTGAAGCCACGCCCGCGCGTTGGAGCCCGGCTCGAAGCGATCCCAGAACGTCCAAGCACGCATCACGGCGTCCTGAACCAGGTCAGCGGCCTCATCGGCGCTGCCCGTCAATCGACGCGCTGCCTCGTGCAGCACGGGCGAATAACGAGCGACGGCGACCTCGAAGACATCGTCGGACTGAAGTGCAAGCACAGGTTCCATGCGGCTTCTCCGGGCCCCGAAGAAGCTCTTCGAGGGACGAAGAGCCCTAATGCAGTGACCGAGCCATCGTCTGCAAAGAGCTGGAACTGCAGTTGTTTTTGGTCGCGATGCGCGACGAGTGGCCTGACCGAGGCGTCCGCGAGGGGGCGAACCATGACATCTGCGCCATGGGGGTTGGCACGTGAGGTCCAAACTTCACGCTCGCGCCCCGAAGTTGACACCGACTAGGTTTCCGCGCGGGCCTGTTCCAGGGCGCGGGGAATCGCATCAGCTACTTCGTGCGCGAACAGTCCTCGGTCGCTGATCGCCGCGATCTCGCCTGCCACAGCGTGAATCTGCACGGAAGCCCAGGCGGCCGAGAACGCCGACAGTCTCACCGTCAGCGCACCCAGAACACCTGACAACACGTCTCCTGTTCCCGCGACACCCAACGCAGGTGTACCCGCGCGGCACACACGGACGGCGCCCTCTGGCGAGCCGATCACGGTGTGCGCACCTTTCAGCACCACGACGTGCCCCGAGCGCCGGGCCAGCTCGCGCACCGCCCCGTAGCGGTCCGCCTGCACCTCGGGCGTCGAGCGACCGAGCAGCCGCGAGGCCTCTCCCGGATGGGGAGTGAGCACGCGCGGTGCTCGAGCTCTCTGCAGCTGCTCCAGATCGCTGCCGAGGGCGGTCAGGGCATCCGCGTCGAGCACGCACGGCAGCGGCAGCTCGCGCGCCAGCTCGCGCACCAGCGCCTTGCGCTCGTCGTCGACGCCGAAGCCCGGCCCGAGCACCGCCGCACCCTTGCCCTCTGCCAGCTTCGCGATCGACGCCGCATCGCTGAACTGCGCGGTCATCACCTCGAGCACCTTCAGCTCCAGCACCGGCTGCGTGTCGCGATCGGCAGCGATCGTCACCAGCCCCGCGCCCCCGCGCAGCGCGCCGAAGGACGACAGCAGCGCCGCGCCCGTCTTGCCCTTGGAGCCCGCGATCACCAGCACGTGCCCACGGCTGCCCTTGTGCGCGTCGCGCTCCGAGCGCGGCAACAGAGCCGCGACGTCATGCGCTTCGATCACCGCGACATCGCTGTCCGGCACCGGCGCGCCGATGCTCGCCACGTGCAGCACACCCGCGTGCTCGACGCCGGGAAACTGGAACAACCCACGCTTGTGCCCCGCGAACGTGACCGTCGCGTCCGCCTTGATCGCGCTGCCCAGGATCTGTCCGCTGTCCGCATCGATGCCGCTCGGCAGATCGAGCGCGAGCACCGCGACGCCGCTGTCGTTGATCCGCGCGACGACTTCGGCGTGTAGGCCGGTCAACGCGCGCGCGAGCCCGGTGCCGAACAGCGCGTCCACGATCAGCGTCGCGCCCTCTAGCTCCATCGTGTTGCTGACCGAGATACCCAGCTTCGCGAGCGCGTCGAGGTTCACGCGCGCGTCGCCGCGCACCTTGTCCGCGCTGCCGATCAGCACGCAGCGTGCGCGTACGCCGCGCGCGAGCAGGTGCCGCGCGACCACCCAGCCGTCGCCGCCGTTCTGCCCTTCCCCGCCCACGATCAGCACGTCGCGAAGGTCGCGGTAGCGCGCGAGCAGGAAGTCCGTGGCGCGCGCGCCGGCGCTCTCCATCAGCGACGAGCTGGGAATGCCGTAGCGTTCGCTCGCGGCTCGATCGACAGCGCGCATCTCGTCGCGCGTGTAGAGCGGCAGCATGGGTCAGTTCTTGTAGCGGCGCGCGAGCAGCTCACCGAGCGCGTCGCGCGTGCTGTCGGCCTGGTAGCCGTAGCGCTGGCACAGCCGATCGTAGGCGCGGTGCGCGAGGTCGTTGCGCTCGGGCGTCACGTTCTTGCGCTCTTCCTTGGCGAGCATGCGCAGGATGTCCTCGCCGATCTCCAGCAGCTGCTTGCGGCGATCGGAGAAGTACGCTTCCTTGAGCCGCTCCAGGTGACGCGGGAAGACCTCACCGTACTCGACCTTCACCCCGGGGTGATCGATCGCGTAGCCTGCGATGGCGTTGATCAGGCCACGCCGGAACGACTCGGCGTTGCTGGTCACGCCGAGCGTCTTCTCCACGCTCGCCATCATCTCCCGGTCCGGCTCCTCGTTCGAGCCGGTGACGCGGTTGTACACGCGCTCGTTCTTGATCTGGTGCGAGACGTGGTCGATGTAGCGGTGGAACAGCTCGCCGTAGCGCGCCTCTTCCACCAGGCCGGTGGAGTCGCGGAACTCGCGGTCGACGCGGTCGAGCCAGCGCTCGCGCACCTGCTCGATGAAGCCCATGTGGTCGTGGTAGCCGGCCTGCGGCGACTCGCGCAGGAAGCCGTAGTCGCCCCCGCGCACGAGCTGCTTGATCGACGTCAGCACCGCCAGCGGCGACAGGCAGCTGAAGTTCGGCTGCTGCGCGGCATCGAGCAACAGCGCGCGCATCTCGCGCGGCGAGGCGCCGGTGAGGCCCTCGTAGATCACACCCTGGTCGGCCTCGGCCATCACGTCGGCCACGCCGTTCTTGAGCCGCAGCGTCTCGTCCGAGCCCATACGCTTGGGCGTCACGCCGTCCGCGTAGAGCTCGGCCTTCTCCATCGGCGTGAGATCCTCGGCGAGCTGGCCCAGCGGGCGCTCGTTGAAGTTCTCGGAGCTGGGCCGGCGCAGGCGCGACAGCACCGCCCAGAGCGCGGCCACGTACATCGCGTGCGGCGCCACGTGCACCCGCACCTGCGGCGCGATCTGCGTCTCGTAGATCGTCTGCTCCTGCCGGTAGTCGCGCAGGTAGGGCACGCGGATCAGCTGGATGCGGCCGCGGAACGAGTGGTAGTCCGGGTGCTCCTTGAAGGCGTTCAGGTGCAGCTCGTTCGAGCTCGCCATCAAGACCGCGTTGATGGGCAAGGTCGAGAACGAGAGCGAGACCTCCCCGGTCTCGATCGCCAGCAGCAAGTACTTCCAGGCGTCGAGCGGGCGCTTGAGCAGATCGCTGTACTCGATCACGCCGCCCGAGGCGTCGACCAGCTCGCCGTACGGCTCGAACAAGGTCAGCGAGCTGAGCGAGGCCGGCAGCGCGCCGAGCGACGTATCCGCGGTGATCTGGCGCTCGCTCGCGTCGACCGCCATCTGCGGCCCGATCGTGACCGCACCGGTGCGGTAGCGGCGTGAGATCGTGTAGCGCTCGACCTGCACGTGCGCGAGCACGCGCGCCAGGTCGCCCTTGTACGCCGTCAGCAGCGCCTCGTAGATCTGGCGGTTCTTCTGGCCGAGCTGGCCGCGGGCGATCCAGAGCGCGGGCACGTCCTTGCGGCCGTCGTCGTCGAAGGCCTTCTGCACCAGCGCGGTGCGCTCGCTGAGCGGCACGAGCAACAGCGGGTGCTCGCGGATCGGGCTGCGCAGCTTCACATCGAGCCGGCCCTCGGGCAGGTGCGCGTAGCTGTCGCCCGCGCGCGGCCCGTCGTCGCGCGAGCCGAAGCCCACCGTCTTGCCGTCGGTGCCGCGCGGGAACACCCAGCAGAAGCGGTAGAGCGCGCCCTCGTCGGTCTTGGAGTAGTGCTCGAGCCCGCGCATCACGCAGCTGGCGAAGGTGCTCTTGGCGCTGCCGTTCGGGCCGTGCAGCAAGAGCAAGCGGTTGGGCCGCCCTTCGCGCGCGAAGTTCTCCAGCGCGCGGTGGAACGCGAGCTGGATGTTCTCGTGCCCGACCAGGTAGTCGCTCGGCGTCAGGCCTTCTTCGCGCTCGAACTCCAGATCGAACAGCTTGAAGCGCGTGAGCTTGCCCCACGGGCGCTGCACCTCGTAGGAGCCGTAGAAGTCGAAGCAGTCGCGCAGGTAGCGCGATGCATCGCGGGTGTGCCGGTAAGGATGCACGGCGAACTCGTCCAGGTACTCGCTGAACGAGAGCACGCGCTTTTCGGCTTCGAAGCGCTCGCGAACCCGGGCGCCGATGCGCTCCAACTCGAGCTTGAGGTCGGGCATGAACCGATACTACCCGCTCCGCTTACGTTCCGCTCGATCGCGAACGTAAACTTGCGCGGGTGCGTCAGCGCACCTGCAGAGCGAGAGCCACCGTACGCTGATCCGGTACGCAGGTCTCCTTGGTGCAGACCGCGAAGTCGATCGTGGCGGTCAGATCGTAGGAGCCTCCGGGCGCCTTGAACGGCACCGCGAACGACGCCTTCTCCTCGCTGAATTCCTTGGCATCGTTCCGGCTCAGGCTGGTCTTCTCCAGCGCCAGGCCGGGCGCGCCCTTCACGTCTACCCGGATCGGGTAGTCCTGGTTCACGTGGTAGCCGCCGCGCGCCTCCAGCGTGAGCTGGGCGTTGCCGGGCTGGTCGGCCGTCGCCGCCTCCGGCGCCGCGAAGGCGAGGTGGAACGTGGTGTCGTCGATGGACGGCTTGGGCGGCTCGGCGGTCTTGGTCGCGAGAGGGGCCGCCTGCTTGGGCTCCGGGGCGGGAGCCGGTTCTTCGCGGGTGCACGCGGCCGCCAACAGGACCAGCGTCGCGATCCGCGCGGACAGATCGAGAGTGCGCAGCATGGGGAACCTCAGTTCGTGCGCACGATAACCTGCTCGCCCGCGTTTTGTTTCATTCCGCGGTCGAGCTGGCTGATCACGCTCTCGGTCTCGCTGACCACCTCGGCGCTCGCCGGCGACAGGTGCCAGCTGGACCCTTCGGGCCCGGCCATCACATACGCGACGTACTGGTGGTCCGCGATGCGGCCGATGTTCTCGTGCACGCTGCTGAATCCGAGCTCGTCTGCACTCACGGCCAGCTCCAGCTCCTGGCCGCGCTTGGGCTTGCCGACCAGCTCACGGTCGACCTGGGCCACCAGGCGATACGTGACCTGCTGCTCCGGGCTCGTGTCCGTGCGCAGCGTGCGCACCGTGACCAGGGCGACCAAGCTGGCCGCGCCGACGCGGGTCTGCAGATCGCGATCCCAGTCATCGCGCCAGCGGCCCTCGAGGCCTTGCAGCGTGGCCACGAAGTCGATGCCGCGATCGAACGCCTGGACCTGGGCGGGGGTCAGAGGGGCGACCGGCGCCACGGGATCCGGCGTGCCCTTCGCACACGCAGTCAGGCACAGGAC
>DASUME010000211.1:0-2478 GCA_036277895.1 Polyangiales bacterium | reverse complement strand
CGACCGAGCCGGAGCTGCGACACGGCGACGAACCCACGCTCGACGAGCTGCGCGCGGCGATGATCGCGGTCTACGGCACCGACTACGGAGTGCACGACGTCAGCTGGCTGTCGCGCTTCAGCGACGCCGCGCGGCAGGCGGCCAGCTACCGCGAACGACGCGTGCTGCTGGCCGGCGATGCGGCGCACGTGCACGCTCCGGCGGGTGGCCAGGGGCTCAACCTCGGCGTGCAAGACGCGGTGAACCTGGGTTGGAAGCTCGCGCAGGTGGTGCATGGCACGGCGCCCGAGAGCTTGCTCGACACGTACCAGCGCGAGCGCCATCCGGTCGCCGCGCGCGTGTTGCAGCTGACGATGTCCGCGATGGCCCTCAACCGCGGCGACGCGCGCACCAAGGCCCTGCGCGCGACCATCACCGAGCTGCTGAAGCTGGACGAACCGCGCAAGCGCTACGCGGGCATGTTGTCCGGCCTCGACATTCACTACGACCTCGGCGCGGGGCACGCGCTGCTCGGCCGCCGTATGCCCGACCTCGAGCTCGCGATCGCGGACGGACCTCGGCGCGTGTACACGCTGCTGCACGCGGCGCGGCCGGTCCTGCTGAACTTCGGCGCGCCGCTCGACGCGAGCGTGAAGCAGGTCGCCGCGCGCTACGACGGCGCGTGGGAGCTGCCGGTGCTCGGCGCGGTGCCAGCGCCCGCGGCCCTGTTGATTCGGCCCGATGGCCACGTGGCGTGGGTGGGAGACGGAACGGACCTCGGCCTACGCGATGCCTTACGGAGCTGGTTCGGACCCTCGATGTAACACTACACTCCGCGCATGTCCGCTCTGCTCGAAGTCTCCGCGCTGACCAAGCGCTTCGGCGCGTTCACCGCGGTGGACGCCCTGGACCTGCACGTCGACCGCGGGGAGATGTTCGGGTTGCTCGGCGTGAACGGCGCGGGCAAGACGACCACGATGCGGATGCTGATGGGCATCTTGCGCGCGAGCGCGGGCAGCGCGCGCATCGCCGGGCTCGACTGCTTTCACGATCGCGTCGAGGTGAAGCGGCACGTCGGCTACCTGCCGGACGAGCCCGCCTTCCAGGACTACCTGCGCGGGCGCGAGATCGTGCGCTTCGTGGGCGAGATGCACGGCCTCTCCGGCAGCGAGATCGCGACGCGCGCGAGCCGCTTGCTCGAGCCGCTCGCGCTCGGCGACGCGCTCGATGAGTTCGCGGTCAACTACTCGCGGGGCATGAAGAAGAAGCTCGCCCTGGTGTGCGCGATGCTGCACTCGCCAGCGCTGCTGATCCTCGACGAGCCCACCAGCGGCCTCGATCCGCTTGCGATGCGCAGCCTGAACGCGATCCTGCACGACTACGTCGAGGCCGGCGCCACCGTGGTGTTGAGCTCTCACCAGCTCGACCACGTACAGACGATCTGTGAGCGCATCGCGATCATGTCCGCGGGCACGCTCGCCGCCGTGGGCACGCTGAGCGAGCTGCGTGCACGCGCCTCGGCCGAGAGCTCGCTGGAGGAGATCTTCTTCGCGATCACCGAGCCGCAGGAGGCGCCGGGTGTCTGAGACCTGGCGTGTGGTGAAATTGATCGGCGCACTCGAAGCCCGGCGCTGGTGGAACCGCACTCCCCTGCTGCGCCGCGACAAGACCGCGCAGCGTGGCGCGACGCAGCGCAAGGGCGCTCCCGCGAAGCTGTTGCTGGTGGCGGTCTCGTTCGTGCTCTGCTCCAACGTGCTCAACAGCGCGACGCGCATCGTCTACGGCGTCGCCTGTGCGGCCGAGCGCGCCTCGGCCCCGGGCGAAGCGTTCATCGCGCGCGAAGGTCTGGTCTGGCTCGACGAGATCCTCGCCGGCGAGCGCCCGACCGGCATCGTCCTTTCGACCAAGGAGCAGCAGCTCGACGAGCTGTTCGAGTTCACGGCCCGCAACGAGCTGGCGCTCGACCGCGACGACCGCGGGGCGCGCGTCGCCGAGCTGCGGAGGGTCTTCGCCGCGCGCGGCCGCTCCGGTTTTCACGAGACGCGCATCGCGGCCGAGCTCTGGCCATCCAGCACGCAGTGGTTCGCCGGCGCCGACCCGCTCACGATGCTGGCGCCGCTCGCGATCGTTGCGCTCGTGCTCGCGGTCTCCGTGTTGTGCTTCACCGTGGTCGGCAGCGACCGCGATCTGGCGCGCAGCGACGCGACCTTCGAGTGGTGGTTCACGTTCCCGGTGCCCACGCGCGCGCTGCTGCTTGCGCGCATCCTCGGCGCCACGCTGGTGAACCCCTTCGCGTGGTTGCTGCTCACGCCGTTCTTCCTGGTCTTGTTCTGGTGCGCCGGCCATGGGCCGTACCTCGGCCTGCTGCTCGCCCTCGCCGCCGCGCTGTACCTCACCTTGTGGGGCGGCTGCCTGCGCGTGGTCGCGGAGCTGGGCTTGCGGCGCTACCTCTCGCCACGGCGCGTCTCCCAGGTGCAGGCGGGACTCGAAGTGTTGTCG
>DASUME010000210.1:0-4138 GCA_036277895.1 Polyangiales bacterium | reverse complement strand
TCTTCAAGCTGCGCGAGCGCAGCTGGCGCGATGGCAGCGCGCTACCCAGCTTGCTCGCCGCGCCGCAGTACCGCGATGCGCCGCTTCAGGTCCCACTGGCGCGGCTCGCCGGCTATGCCGTGATCACCTTCGAGCTGGGCTTCCCGCTGGCCCTGGTCGATGCGCGGCTCGCGCTGGGCTTCACCGCGTTCGGCACGCTGTTTCACCTGCTGAACGCGCGCGTGCTCGGGCTCAACCGCTTCCTGTGGGCGTGGCTCGCGGCGTATCCGGCGCTGTTCGCCTGGACCGTCAGGTCGGGCTGAGCCCGGCGGCGATCGCCTGCGCCAGCGGCGGGAACACGTTCATGCGCGCGACCTGCTCGGGCGCGTACCAGCTGGCGTCGATCACCTCGCGTAGGTCGATCCGCACATGCGGGCGTTCCTTGACACTCAGGTTGTAGATCTGGACGTGGTCGCGCTTGCCCTCCCAGTCGTGCGTGACTTCGACCGCCAGCTGCAGCTGTTCCGGGCGCACGAACACCCCCACCTCTTCCGCGAGCTCGCGCAGCGCGGCGTCGCGGCCCGTCTCGTTCGCGTTCAGATAACCGCCGGGCGCGCTGTAGTAAGGCACGTACGAGTTCCGGACCAGGAGCACCTCGCCCTCGGACCAGATCGCGACCAGCGCACCATGGGTCGTCGGCCGGCGCAGCTTCCAGTACGTCCGCATCAGCCGGTATGCGCACCAGTATCCGACCTGGAAGGCGCGGTCCACGAGCGTGGGACCCGACGGCGGTCGCGAGCTTGCCATATCCCGCAGCTTACCCTCATCCGCGGGCGCATGGCATATCGGCGTAGGGCGGAGCGTGCTACGAATGAAGCCGTGCCAGCTAGCCGGGCTTCGTCCATCGCGCGTTCCGTCGCCGTCGCGATCCTCGCCCCGCTGTTGATCACACTGCTCAAGCTGTCGCTGTTCGAGTCGCTCGGGCAGCTGCCGTTCCTGCTCTACTTCGTCAGCGTGGTGGTCGCGACCTGGCTCGGGGGATCGCTGGCCGGCGCGATCAGCACGCTGTTCGCGGTGCTGGCGGCGGCGCACTTCTTCCTGCCGAACCTGCCCGTACAGACGGTGAGCAGCTACGGCCGGCTGCGCCTGATCACCTTCGTGATCGAGGCGCTGCTGATCGTCTACCTGACCGCTCGCTTGCGGCGGGTGCGCGCCCAGTCGGCAGGTGCGATGGACGAAGCCAAGCTGGCCGTGGCCAAGCTGGAGGGGGTGCTCGCGGGCGTGCGCCACGGTATCGCCATGCAAGATGAGCGCGGCGAGCTGGTGTACGCGAACGACGCGGCCGCGCAGCTGATCGGCGTGCCCACGGCCAAGGAGCTGATGGCGCTGCCGCTGGCTCACTTCGCGGGCAAGTACGAGATGCGGACCGCGGATGGCTCGCCCTTCCCGATCGACCAGATGCCCGGCCGACGTGTGCTGCGCGGCGAGGCGCCGCACGCGGAGGCGATCGTTCGCTACCTGCGCCGGCTCGACGGCAACGAGACCTGGACGCGCATCCGCGCCACCGAGGTGAGGCTGCCCGGCGGCGAGGTGCCCTACGCGGTCAACGTGATCGAGGACCTGACCGAGGCCCGGGCGCGCGAGGAAGCGGTGCGCGCCGAGGACCGCCAGCGCGCGTTCCTCCACGACGCCGCCCGCGAGCTCAATTCGTCGCTCGACTACCGGCAGACGCTGAGCGCGGTGGCGCGGCTCGCGGTGCCCGCGATCGCCGACTGGTGTGTGGTCGATCTCTGGGAGGGCCCCCGCCTGACGCGCTTCGCCGCGGAGCACGTCGACCCCAGCAAGCGTGAGCTGCTGTGGGAAATGGACCGCCGCTTCCCGCTCGCCCTCGACGCCACCGGCGGGCGCGCCGAGGCGCTGCGCGGCGACGCACCGGTGGGGGTGCCCGTGGTGCGCGACGACGAGATCGAGCGCTACGCGCAGAACGCCGAGCACGCGGCCATGCTGCGCCAGCTCAAGCTGCACGGCTTCCTGGTCGTTCCCCTGCGCGTGCAGGGCAGCACGCTCGGCCTGATCTCGCTGATCATGGCCGAGTCGGAGCGTGTACACGACGAGCACGACCTGCGGCTGGCGATCGAGCTCGCCGAGCGCGCGGGCCTCGCGGTCGCGCATGCCCGAGCCTACGCGGCCGCAGAGCAGGCCCGCCTGGAGGCCGAGCAAGCCAACGCTACCAAGGACGAGTTCCTGGCCATGCTCGGCCACGAGCTACGCAACCCGCTGGCGCCGATCGTGACCGCCGTGCACCTGATGAAGATGCGCCGCGCCGATCTGTTCGAGCGCGAGCGCACGATCATCGAGCGCCAGGTGAAGCACCTGGTCACGCTGGTCGACGATCTGCTCGACGTCTCGCGCATCACACGCGGCAAGGTCGAGATCAGCAAGGAGCCGCTCGACCTCAACGACACCGTGGCGCGCGCGATGGAGCTGGCCGCGCCGCTGATCGAGCAGCGCAAGCACGCGGTGGTCCTGGAGATGGCGCCGATGCTGATGGTCGACGGCGACGCGGTGCGGCTGTCGCAGGGCATCGCCAACCTGCTCACCAACGCCGCCAAGTACACGCCGCCGGGCGGCCACCTGACCGTGCGCGGTTCACGCGAAGACGGCCAGCTGGTGCTGCGCGTGCGCGACGACGGCGTGGGCATCGAGCCCGAGCTGTTGCCGCGCGTGTTCGACCTGTTCGTGCAGGGCCGGCAGAACCTCGATCGCGCGGCCGGTGGGCTCGGCCTGGGCCTGGCGATCGTGAAGGGCGTGGTCGAGCTGCACGGCGGCAGCGTGAGTGCGCAGAGCGACGGCGCCCAGCGCGGCTCCGAGTTCACGATCCGCTTGCCGCCGGGCGTGCTGCGCAAGCGCAGCAGCATCCCCGCTCCGGCCCACGACGCGCCGATCGCCTCGCGCGCCCGCGTGATGGTGGTCGACGACAACACGGATGCCCTGGCCACCTTGAGCGACGCGCTGCGCGTACACGGCCACGAGGTGCACACCGCCGAGGACGCGGCCTCCGCGCTCGCGCTCGCGCAGCGCACGGAGCCCGAGCTCGCGGTGCTCGACATCGGCCTGCCCGGCATGGACGGCTACGAGCTGGCCCGCCGGCTTCGGCAGCTGCCCGGGTTCGCGAACATCAAGCTGGTGGCGGTAACCGGATATGGGCAGGCATCCGACAAGGAGCGCGCGCGGGAGGCCGGCTTCGACGACCACCTGGTGAAGCCGGTTACCGTGCAGGCGCTGCGCAGCGTGCTCGATCGGCTGACGGCGCCCGCGGTTGACGGGAGCTGAGCCAGCCGCCATCGTTGAGGCGTGGGAGCTCGCGGTTGGATGATCATCGTCGTGGTGCGCGCGTTCAGCGTGCTCGCGCTGGTCGATCTCTCCGGGCTCACGCACACCACGCTCGACCTTGCCGGCATCTCGCACGCCGACGACGACTGCGACGACGAGCAGGGACATGAGTGTCCGCCGGGCTGCACCAACTGCCACTGCTGGCACGCGGGGCTCGCGACCCCGCCGCTCGCGCACGAGCCGCCGCAGGTTGCGGTCGCGCCGATGCCGATCGTACTTCCCGCACCTCCCTACGCGCGCACGCAGCCGCGCGCTCCCGATCAGGTCACGCTCTACCGGCCTCCGCGCGCTCGCGCCTTCGGTTGAACCGTAGGTCGAGTCTCGTTCGTTGGAGTCCAACATGAAGCGAGCCACGCTGTGCGTGGTGCTGGCGCTGGTCGTCAGCTGTGGTGCCAAGAGAGCAGAAGAACCCGCTGCCGAGCCTGCGCGCGAGCCACATCGCGACGAGCCGGAGCATGCGGAGTTCCCTACCCACGTGCAGCTCCCGGAGGAGGTGGTCCGGGCCGCGGGCGTGCGCACGCAGAAGGTCGAGCGCGAGCTGCTCGTGAGCACGATCGATCTGCCGGGTGAGCTGGCGGTCGATCCCGATCGTGCGGCCCGTGTGGCCTCGCCGATCCCCGGGCGCATCGAGCAGGTGAGCTTCAAGGAAGGTCAGCGTGTGCAAAAGGGCGACCTGCTGCTCACGATCCGCGTACCCGAGCTGGGCAAGGTGCGCTCGGAGCTCGCCTCCACGCGCGCGCAGGCCAAGGCGGCGCGCATGACCGCG
>DASUME010000209.1:0-3764 GCA_036277895.1 Polyangiales bacterium | reverse complement strand
GCTGATCCCGGCGGGCGAGGAGCTGTTGTTCCGCGGGCTGTTCCTGTTCGGGCTGGAGCGACGCTACGGCAAGGGCTTCGCGCTGCTGGTCAGCAGCTCGTTCTTCGGCATCCTGCACGGCGCGCCGACGGCCGCGGTGTACGCCACCGTGGCCGGCTTGATGCTGGGCGCGCTGGCGCTGCGCACCCGCTCGGTGTGGCCCGGCATCGCACTGCACGGTGCGATCAACGCGGTACCGGTGTTGATCCCCGAGCGCGTCTGGCCGATCGCCGGCTTCAACGTGCCGAGCGAGAACGTCGTGCACCTGAGCCCGTGGCTGGTCTGGCCGCCGCTCGTGCTCGGGCTCGCTTTGTTGGCCTTGGCGCAACGAATCGAGTACGCAAGTCGCGCATGAGTGCCCGCGCCTCGCATCGCGCACCCCCTACAGGTCCACGTACCGCGCTGTGCTTGTGTGGCGGCGGCGTGACGGGCGCGATGTACGAGGTCGGCTGCCTGGCCGCGCTCGAAGACTTCTTCGAGGGCTTCAGCGCCAGCGACTTCGACGTCTACGTGGGCAGCGGCGCGGGCAGCAGCGTCGCGGTGGCGCTCGCGGGCGGCCTGCGTGCGAGCCGGCTCTACCGCGCGCTGCTCGATCCCGCCGACGACTTCTTCTCGCTCAAGCGCAACGACATCTTCGGGCTCGACTTCGGCGAGTGGCGGCGCGTGACCAACGCAGTGGTCGGCGCCGGCCGGCGCGCGGCGGCGTCGTTCATCCTGCGCCCGCTGGAGACCGACGTCTGGAACGAGCTGGAGCGCTTCGTCGACTCGCTGCCGGCCGGGCTGTTCAGCATCGACCCGTACGAGCAGTTCTTTCGCGAGTTCATGGAGCGCCGCGCGATCGCGCCGCGGTTCTCCAGCTTGCCAAAGCCGCTTGCGCTGGTTGCCCATGATCTCGACGCGGGTGCACGCACGGTGTTCGGCGCGCAGCCGCTGCTGGACGTGCCGGTCGCGGAGGCGGTGGCGGCGTCGTGCGCGATCCCGGTGCTGTTCGCCCCGGTGCGCCTGGCCGGGCGTGACTACATCGACGGTGGACTCGGCGACGTTGCGCACATCGACGTCGCGGTCGAGCTGGGGGCCGAGGCGGCGCTGATCGTGAACCCGATGGTGCCGATCCGCTCGGAGGTCTCCGAGCGCGAGATCCCCACCGGCCACGGGCGCATGCGGCGCGTGCGGGACAAGGGCCTGCTGTGGGTCTACAACCAGGCGTTCCGCATCCGAAGCGACGCGCGCCTGCACGACGGCCTGGCGCGCTACCGGCGCGAACACCCCGAGCGCAGCGTGGTGCTGCTGGAGCCGGATCCGTCGGACGCGACGCTGTTCATGCACTCGCCGATGAACTTCGCGGCGCGGCGCGCGATCCTCACACACGCGTACACCACGACATATCAGGCGCTGCGTGTTCCCAGCTCGGAGCTCCGCAAGCTCATCGAGGGACGCGGATTCACAGGCAAAGAGTAGTAGAGTCTTCCGCGGGAGAGGATCTTTGACGTCTCGACGCGACGAGGACATCACGCAAGAGGTCGCGCTGCCCGCCAACGTGCGTCCTTCGCGCAATGCGATGACCCTGCACGTGATCAAGGGGCCGCGCGCGGGCGAGGTGTTGACGGTCGACCGCGATGACGCGGTGCTCGGGCGCGGCGAAGACGCCGACCTGCGCATCCAGGATCCGAGCCTGTCGCGCACCCACGCACGCTTCGAGCGCGACGGCGACACGCTCACGGTGACCGACCTCGAGAGCATGAACGGCACGTTCGTCGAGGGGCAGCGCGTACGCGAGACGCTGCGGCTCAAGAGCGGCGAGCAGCTGACCCTCGGCAACGTGGTGGTGCGCTTCGCAGTGCAAGATCCCACCGAGCTGCAGGTGCAGCGCGACCTGTACGAAGCCGCGGTGCGCGATCGGCTGACCGGCCTGTACAACCGCGGCTACTTCGACGACCGCCTGGCCGCCGAGTGGGCGTTCGTGAAGCGCCACCAGAGCACGATGGCGGTGCTGGTGGTCGACCTCGATCACTTCAAGTCGATCAACGACAGCCACGGGCATCCGGTCGGCGACGAGGTCATCCGGCAGACCGCGAACAAGATCAGGGACTCGCTACGCGCGGAGGATCTGGCGGCGCGCTACGGCGGCGAGGAGTTCGTGGTGCTGGCGCGCGGAACGGACGCGGGCGGCGCACAGGTGCTCGGACAGCGCCTGCGTACGCGCATCGCACAGACCGACATCGAAGTACCGACCGGCCGGGTCAAGGTGACGGCGAGCCTCGGTGTGGCCGTGATGCGGCGCGACTTGGTGTTCCGCAGCCCCGGCGAGCTGATGGCCGCCGCGGACGCCGCGCTCTACGAGGCGAAGCACAACGGCCGCAACCAGGTCGTGGTGAGCGCCGCCGCGCTGCAAGGCCGTCGCAACGAAGGCTCGTACAGCGGGTCGAGCCAGGAAGAGCACACGCGCCCGAAGCGCTAGAGCTTGCGGGCCGAGTACGTCTTGGGGGAGTGCGTGTGCAGGGCGAGCGCGTGGATCGGGCCTGTCATCAGATCGCCCAGCGCGCGGTACACAGCCTGGTGCTGCGCCACGCGCGACATGCCCTCGAACGTCGCGCTGACCAGCGTCAGCTCGTAGTGGTCCTTGGTGCCCGTCAAGTCTTCCAGCTCCAGCACTGTCACGTCAGGAAACGCCTTGCGCAGCAGCGTTTCGATTTCCGCTCGTTCGACCATCGCCCGAGTGTAGTAGAGCCTCGCCAGGGAATCGAACGCTCACGATGAGGTGTTCGTCCGCGTTGCTCGTGTATGATCCGGCGCTCGCGGTTTGGCGGGGCGCCGGATCCATGAAGGGGAGACTTATGAGCGTAACGACGAAGAAACTGCAGCGAGGCCTGGGCCTCGTGTTGCTGGCCGCGGCATCGCTCGCTGGCGTCAGCTGTGATGAGGACGCCGGCGGCAGCGACGGAGGCGGCCTGTTCGGCGACGTCCTGAACCAGTGCGGCGTCAGCTGCCCGGCCGAGGGCAAGGGCGTGGCCTCCGGCAACGCTTCGGTCTCCGGCTACGGCCCGATCGACAGCTTCTTCCGCTCGGTCATCAACTACAAGACCACGGCGATCGGCGCCGCCGCGCAGATCGACCTCGAGCTCGACGGCATCAAGGGCCTGTTCGGGATCACCGAAGCCGACCTGAACGGCAAGACGCTCGGTGCGGCGATCACGGCCAAGATCCAGGCGCAGGCCGACATCGTGGTCAAGTCCACGCCCGCGCAGTGTAAGGTCGACGCGAACATCGCCGCGAGCGTCAGCGCCTCGTGCCAGGCCGAAGCCAACTGCAACATCAACCCCGGCATGGCGAGCTTCGAGTGCAAGGGCACCTGCGACGTCGAGGTCAAGGCCAAGGCGGAGTGCTCGGCGCAGGCGACGGTCGAGTGCCAGGTGACGGCGCCAGACTTCCAGTGCAACGGCTCGTGCAGCGGTAGCTGCGAGGCCTCGGTGCCGGTCGTCAACTGCGATGCCGCCTGCACGGGAACGTGCGAGGGCACCTGCACGCTCGAGGTCCCCACCGCCAGCTGCTCGGGCACCTGCAGCGGCAAGTGTGACGGCACGTGCTCGGTCGCCCTGGACGCGGCGGGCCACTGCGCGGGTACCTGCAGCGGCCAGTGCTCGGCGGGCTGCCAGGTCACTGGCCAGGCGGCAGCACAGTGCTCCGGCAAGTGCACCGGTAGCTGCTCGGCGGGCTGCCAGGTCTCC
>DASUME010000208.1:0-2811 GCA_036277895.1 Polyangiales bacterium | reverse complement strand
CGACAGGCTCAGTGAGCTTCACGGGCACCGCGGGCGAGTACATCTCGACCTTGGTGTTGTCGATGACGGGGAACGACCAGCGGCGCAGGCCCGGCACGTGCTGGTCGATCCAGTAGCGGCGCCAGTCGAGCTTCCTGGGCTCGTAGTGGAAGAACTCTTCGTCGACCGCGAGCCCGACCAGCTCTTCACAGCAGAACGTCTGTCGGTTGCTCGACACGAACGGCTTGTAGGTGTCGATCACCTTGTTGACGACGAGCAGCTTGCGATCGACGCGATCGGCGCGCGAAGAGAGCTTCTTGAGCTCGGCCTTCCACTTCTTGGGGAAGCTTTCCGGCGCGTCCTTGGTGAGATCGGCGACCCACTGCGACACCTTGCGCATGTTGTCGACGTTGATGAAGTGGTCGTCGCCCACCACGCGCGAGTCCCAGCGCGAGAGCAGGATGCGCTCGATCGCGTCGATGCCGTGGTTGCGGAAGTGCTTGCGGTGCGCGAGTGAGGTCAGCTCCAGGCCGCGGCCCACGGTCAGCGGATGACGGTCGCTGGTCGCGCACTGGTAGACAGGCTTCGCACGCCCCTCCACGAGCGCGGCGCTGGCCGCGATCAGCGCGGCGCAGCAGTAGTCCACCGGCACCACGTCGAGCGGCTTGTCCTTGCGCGCCGGCAGGTGACGAAACCAGGTGCCGGTGAAGTACACCAGCGGGCCGGACGTGTTCAGGCCCTCGTTCCAGCCCGGGATCGGGAACGACACGGCGCTCTCGATGATCGCCGGCCGAAAGAACGTCTTGCGCAGCTTGGGGAAGCGCGTGAGCAGCATGGACTCGGCCATGCTCTTGGTGAACGTGTACACGTTCGGCCAGCCCCACTCGTCCGCGCGGTCCTTGCCCACGCTGACCAGCTGCTCGCTCAGGCGCGCCTTCTCTTCGCGCTTCATGATGCGCTCGATCAGCGCCGTGTTGTTCGGGTCGTGGCCCTTGGCGGCGATGTTCGCGGTCACCTCGGCGCGCAGCTTCTCGATCGCGGCCGGGCTGGTGCAGTCCTCGTTGACCTGCACGATCAGCTGCTTGAGGTGCGCGTACTCGGCCTCGACGTCGAACGGCTTGCCGTTCGGGGCGAGCAGCCTCGTCTCCTCGAGGATGCGGCCCTCGCGGTTGCCCGCGACAAAGCAGGTCGACACCTGCACGAAGCCGGCGTCGTCCGCGCGCGCACAGAACTCGGCCGCGTGGATGGTGCCCTCGAGGTTGGTCTCGACGCCCTCGTGCAGCTCCGGGTTGAAGTCGACCTGGCCGGCGCAGTGCACCACGAGGTCGAGCTTGTCCAGGATGCGCTCGGCGAGCTTGGGCTCGATGCCGAGGCCGGCGCGGCTGACGTCGCCCGGGATCACCTCGACGCGCTCGGCCAGGAAGCGGGCGAAGCTCTCGCCGTGCAGCTCGTGGAGCTTGCTGAACGCGTACGACTCGTTGACGAGCTGCTCGAAGCGAGCGCGCGCGGGCTGGCTCTTCTTGCCGCGCAACAGCACGTAGATGCGGCCCACGTCCGGCACCTTGTCCAGCATCATCGTGAGCCAGACCTTGCCCAGGAAGCCGCTGGCCCCGGTGAAGAGGATGTGCCGACCCGCAAGCGCTCGCTGAACCGACAGCGAATCCTTCATTGCTTCCTCGCTCCGCATCTAGCAGCCACCCACAACCGATTCGCGCTCGAGCTTTGCGTGCTCAGCGATACTCGAGCACCGGCCAGTCGGCATCGCGCGCGGCTGCGCGCAGCGCGAAGTCCGGATTGACCGCACACGGGCGGCCGACGCTGGACAGCAGCAACACATCCGCGCCATGGGCGGCGTATGCGAGCGAGCGCGCGAGAGTGAGCCCGTGCTGCTCCGCGTAGCGCTTGACGAAGGCGCCGCCGTCGTGGCCACCGACCACCGGGTCGAGCAGCTTGCCGGTGGCTTCGCCGCGCGCGAACTCGAGGCGATTGCACACGTAGTCGTCCGCGGACAGCGCCTCGGCCAGCTTCGCGACGATCGGCTCGATGCCCTCGCTGATCAGCACGACCCTGGCCTTGTCGCGGCGCGCTTGCTTCACGAGCTCGCGACCGCGCTCGTAGATGCGCTCCTTCAGTACGTCGGACCAGTACTCGTCGGCGAGCTCGCCGATGCGGTCTTCCGACATGTGGCGCAGCGCCGCGTAGGCAGCGCGCGTGGCGAGCGTGCGATCACTGTTGGCGAGGAACGAGTACAGCGGCGCACCGAGCGCGAGCGCGCCGATCCGGACCGCGCGCTCGGTGAACCCCTGCGCATTGCTCGCGAAGTATGCGGATGCCGCCAGCGTGCCTCGGTCCACGAGCACGCCTTCGACTCGGAAAAATGCTGCAGTCTCGTTCGACAAACGGGGGTCCCCTGCCTGAGCCGGGTGAAAGCTAGCGAGGGTTCGTCAGGAAGGGAACCCAAAAACTAGACTGACGTGTCAGTTCAGTCTCCACGGCACGGTGGCGGGCGGATGTAGCAGACGCAACGTTTCCGGCCAACTAGGTGACGCGAACCGTGAGCTGAGCTGTCCGAATAGTCGGGAATCGCGCGCGAGAGGTCGGCGCGCGCGTCATTTACGGGCCTCTTAACAGCCGATCATCGATCCGTTAACTCGAAAAGATGACCGGAACGCTCGGCATTTGGGCGAGTTTGTCTGCAGGAAACGTGGCTGTGACGCGGACGTTTACCTTGCGCTGCGCCAAATTCTCCTGCTACAGCTTCCTGTACGTGTTGATTTGTAAATGAGGTCGGCACGAGGAGGTACGGCGTGCGCAACGTGTTCATCGCTGGTG
>DASUME010000207.1:0-9813 GCA_036277895.1 Polyangiales bacterium | reverse complement strand
GCTCGCCCGGCAACTTCGTGGCGCGGCTCAAGCTCAAGGGCGAGGAGCGCACCGGCAAGGAGCGCATCTGGGTGGGCTCGCTGCTCAAGATCTACGGCACACCTACCGGCGACTACGACGAGAAGGGCGACCCTGTCGTCGACACCGCCTACTACCGCCACTGGCCGCGCGGCTACTACGTCACCACCGCGCAGCGATCGGGCATGACCCGCTGACCTACTCCGCGGGCGTGCGTGCGGCCGCGGCGGCCAGATCGCGCAAGTACGGCTGTAGGTGGTCGCGCTCGAACTCGAGCTTGAAGTCGCGGTAAGACGAGATCGCGCCGAGCTGAGCCCAGGTCCAGATGAAGTACCAGGGGAAGTCGATCTGGTGGCGCTGGAAGCCGGCGCGCGCGCCGCCCGGGAAGAGGTGGTGGTTGCTGTGCCACTCGCCGGCCACGCAGCCGGCCCACAGCTGGTTGATCGCGCGGTCGTCGACGTTGAAGTCGGTGCCTTCGCGCCGCAGATCCTCGCCGCTGCCGTGGCCCGCGAAGTTGAACGTGCGCACGCCGAACACCCACACGAACGCGCTGCCGAACAGCGCCAGCGCGAGTGCGTGTCCGCCGATCAGGAAGAACGCGCCGTACCAGAAGCTCCAGTTGAGCGCGTAGTGCAGCACGGTCCACGCCGGGTGGCAGACGCTGCCCCACTTGCAGTACGCCGCGTAGCTGTTCATGCGCAGGCCGGTGTGCTGCAGCATGCCGCGAAGGCGATCGTAGTCCGCTTCGTCGAGCTGCTTGGAGACGCCCTGGTGGAGCACGTCCGCCAGGAAGCAGTACAGGAAGCCGGCCTGAGCGTTGTAGGGATCACCCGGCAGGTCCGAGTACTTGTGGTGCACGTGGTGCGAGACGACGTAGGTCTCCTCGGGGATCAGCTTGATCACGAGGTTGCGGCACAGCGTCCGGAAGAACGGGTTGCGGAACCGGTAGGCGCGGTGGGTCGAGTAGCGGTGCAGCCAGACGGTGCCGTGGCTCCCCAGCACGATCATGCTGTAGACGAAGCCGAGTGCGACCAACGGCCAGCTGAAGTAGTCGCGCGCGAACAGGAACAGCGGCACTGCGAGCGCCAGGTGGCAGGTCCACGAGAACACGGTCAGCCAGTTGTGGCGCTTCCGCGGGTCGAGCTTGCGGACGAACTCGCGCCAGATCTCGCGTGAGCTGGGTACGTAGAGCTTGCCACTCTGCTCGAAGCCGTAGCTCGGCTTTTCCAAGACTCGATCCAAGAACGCCATCGACGCAGACCTCGGCTCGCCAAAATGCTGTCGTCGAGCGAGGTGGACCTTACTTCCCACTACCTTCGTTCGACAGAGCTAATCGTCTGTCGAATGGCCGCTCGATGACGAATTCTTAACGTGCCATGGCATTTTGTTCGCTCGGTCAATGCAGCGCGGCTCAGGTCACTGATGTGCGTACGAAACATGTGATTGTTCGTGTGCACGAGCATGCGTTTCATCGCGCAGCGCGTCAGCGCATTTGCGCACGTCGCAGCGCGTCACCAGCGCACGACGAACGGCGCGAGCGAGAGGTCGAGGCGAGAGCTGCGTAGCTCGCGCATGCGCGCGTTGATGGGACGGCGCCGCTCGAGGCGTTGCTGAAGCAGCACGCCGCCGGTCACCGTGAGCGCACCGCCGACGACCAGGCCGACCACCCACGGCGCGAGCGGGCCGTCGACGTAGTCACTCAGGTTCGCGAAGATCAGGAGGCTCGAGTACACGACCATCAGCCCACCGCCGCTGAGCAGCGCGATCGGCCAGCCGATGGGCGGTCGCTCGCGGCGCAGGCTGGCCAGCTCGGCCACGAGCAGCTCGTCGTCCCGAGCAGACGGGATTGGCGAGGCGGCGTGCGCGAGCGGCGACACCTGGACCGCGCGCGCCATCTGGAGCCGCGCGATCTGCGCGTCGACCTGCGCGCGCCTCTCCGCGTTTCGGCGGTACCAGTACGCGCCGGTGCCGACCGCGGCGGCGCCCAGGCCGAGCACGAGCGAGCCTTCGACGCGCGTCAGGGCCGAGTCTTCGCCATGCCCGACGATGCCGGAGACGCCTGCTACCACGCCGAGCGTGCCGGCGGCCATCAGCGCGATCGGCCAGAAGCGCGACGGCCGCCGCCCACGCAGGTGCACGATCGACGCGGCGTACGGGTCCGACCACACGCGCTGGGCAGTGCAGCCCTCGCAAGCCTGGTAGGGCGCTTCCAGTACCGGGCCGGGGTCTTCGAGCGCACCCTGTGCCGATGCGCGCGCGACGACGAACCAGAGCGCGAGCGCGAGCCAACTTCGCATCGCGCGAGCTTACCGAACGCGAGGCGGCTGTTTGGGGTGATCAGCGGCCGATCAAGGTGCGCACGACCACGCTCGCGCAGGTGAGCCCGAACGTCCCGGTCACGAAGCTCGCGCTGCCCTCGATCCGGCTGCGCTTGTCACAGCTGTGCAGGCCGTTGTCGCCGCTGGGACAGACGCAGCGGAAGCCCTCGCCCTTGTCGTAGTGGAGCTCGTTCGGATCGATCGACGGCTCGTCGCTGAACACGGCGGTGACGCCCAGCTCGGTCTCCTGGATGCCGTGGTGCTGCTTGAGCAGCTTGCGCACGTGGCGCGCGAGCGGGTCGGTGTGCGTCTGCGCGAGATCGGCGGTGCGCACACGCGTGGGGTCGAGCCTCGCGGCCGCCCCCATCGAGCTCACCAGCGGGATGCCGCGCCGCATGCAGGTCGCGATCAGGTGCACCTTGGCGGTGACGTTGTCGATCGCGTCGACCACGAAGTCGCACGTCTCCAGCAGGCGCTCGCTGCTCTCGGCGTTGTAGAACTCGGGTACCGCGCGCACCTTGCCCGCGGGGTGGATCAGCTTGATGCGCTCGGCCATCACGTCGACCTTCTGGCGGCCGACCGTGCCCTTGAGCGCGTGCAGCTGGCGGTTGACGTTGGTGATGCAGACCTCGTCGAAGTCGACCAGCACCAGCTCGCCCACGGCGCTGCGCGCGAGCGACTCCGCGGCGAACGAGCCGACGCCGCCCATGCCGAACACGAGCACGCGCGCGTGCATGAGTCGGTCGAGGCCGGGCTCGCCGAACAGGCGCGCCGCGCGATCGAAGCGGCGGTGGGTGCGGTAGGCCGTCTCCACGGCGGCGGCGTCGGTGCGAATCGTCATGACGCGGCGAGTGTATCGAGCGGCGGCCAAAACGCGAGGTCACGCTGCTTGGTGTGCGGGTTCACCATGCAGAGGCGAGCAGGCCGCGCTGCTGCCCCCGCGCGTTGCGCCAGAGCAGCGCCGCGACTCCCACGGCCACGGTACCCGCTGTCACACGGCGCGTGCGCTGGCCGCCACTGCCAACAGCAAGCCGGCGACCAGCGAGAGCGCGGTGGCGAGGCTGGTGGCGTCCGCGACGAAGCCGATCGCGGCGGGGCCAGCGAGCATGCCCGCGTAGCCGAGCATGGTGAGCGCGGGCACGGCGGCGCTCTCGGGCATGCTCGTCTGTTTGGCGAGCGCGGAGTAGAGCAGGGGCACCAGGTTGGCGCAGCCGAGCCCGATCAGGACGAAGCTCGTCCAGGCCGCCCACTGCGCGAGCGACGCGATGCCGAGCGCAGCCGTGAAGGCGCCGAGCGCAAAGGCGGGCGTTGCGCCGATGCGGCGTACCAGCGCATCTCCGGTGAGTCGCCCGACGGTCATCGCGCCGGCGAACAGCGCATAGCCGAGTCCCGCGCGCGCGGGCTCGGTGCCGCGCGCGATCAGAAACACGGCGCTCCAGTCGAGCATCGCGCCTTCGGTGAGGAAGGCGATGAAGCACAGCAGGCCGAGGAACGACACCGCGCCGCGCGGCAGCGCGAACGCCGGGCCGCGATCTTCACCCGCCGTCAGCGCGGCCGGGAGCGCGAGCGCGAGTGCGATCAGGATCGCGGCCACCACGCCGAGCGTCGCATGCAGCAGCCCCACGCCCGCGCTCAACGAGGCGCTGACGGCGGCCGCGCCGAGGATGCCGCCGAGGCTGAACACGTCATGGAAGCCGGACATCATCGCGCGCCCCGCGGCGCGCTCGACGAGCACGGCCTGCACGTTCATGGCGCAGTCGAGCGCACCGACCGCGGCGCCGAACGCGAGCAGCGCCGCGCACAACACCGCGAAGCTGCCGCTGGTGGCGAGCACGGGCAGCGCCAGGCAGATCATGACGCTCGTGATCGCGAGCACCGTGCGGCAGCCGAGGCGTGCGACGAGCGCACCGGCGAGCGGCATCGCGGTCATCGAGCCGGCACCGAGGCACAGCAGCAGGAGCCCGAGTTGCTGCTGGTCCAGCGCGGCGTGCTGCTTGGCAAACGGAACCAGCGGCGCCCAGCCCGCGGTGGCGAAGCCCGAGAGCAGGAACGCCAGCCGCGTGGAGCGCACCTGCGCGTGTTGCTCAGCAAGCGAACAGGGAGCGGGCATTGTCTTCCGTGACGCGCGCGAGCTCGTCCGCGTTCTCCGGGCGCAAGCTCGCCATCACGTCGAGCACGCGCGCCACGTCGGCGGGCTCGCTGCGCGTGCGCTCCACGCCGTGCGGAACCTGGCTCGGGCCGTCGGTCTCGACCAGCAGGCGCTCGCGTGGGATCGCCTGCACGGCGAGGCGCGGCTTCCTGGCGTTGGCGTGCGTGATGATGCCGCCGAAGCTGAAGTGCATGCCTCGCTTGGCGTACTCGGGCACCAGCTCGGCGGGGCCGCCGTACGCGTGCATGACACCGGGTAGCGGGCCGAGCTCATCGAGCAGCGCGAGCATGCGCGCGTGAGCGCGTACGCAGTGCAGGATGATCGGCAGCTTCAGCTCGTGCGCCAGCGCGAGGTGTTGACGTACGACCTCGGCCTGCGTGTCGAGATCGGCGCCGCCGCGCTTGCTGACGAACAGGTCGAGCCCACACTCGCCGACCGCGCGTGCTCGGGTCGTCGCGAGCCAATCCGGCAAGGAGCGCAGCGCGTCGGTGCGCTCTTCGGCGGTCAGCTCGTGCACGTAGAGCGGGTGCAGCCCGACGGCGCAGATCACGCGCGGGTCCGCCAGGCGAGCGAGCCGCGGCCACTCGTAGGGCACGTAGCCGGGCACCATGATGCCCGTGATGCCCGCCGCGGTGGCGCGCGCGAGCACGCCCTCGCGGTCGTCATCGTATTCTTCGGCGTCGAGGTGGCAGTGGCTGTCGAACACTGCGCCAAGCGTGACTCAGACGGTGGCCGGGTGCAGCGAGAGCTTCTTGATCGGCTCGGGCGGCACGCTGTCGCTGACGATCGTTCCGTCTTCCTGGAACGCCTTCAGCTCCTCCACGATCCGGCGCACATAGTCCTGGCGCTGGTGGAAGGGCAGGAACGCGGCCTTGAAGCCGTTGAGCACGATGTGCTTGATGTCGGCCAGCGACATGCCGAGCTGCGTGTGGCAGAGCCACAGCTCGCGCGACACGGTGGTGTCCGTGATCAAGCGGTTGTCGGTGTTGACGGTCACGCGCAGACCGAGGTCGTGGTAGAGCTTGATCGGGTGGCTCGCGAGCTCGGTCACCGCGCCGGTCTGCACGTTCGACGAGGGACAACACTCGAGCGGCGTGCGATGATCGTTCACGTAAGCGAGCAGGTCCCCGTTTTCCCAGAGCCTGCAGCCGTGGCCGATGCGATGCGCGCCGCAGGTGTGGATCGCCTGCGCGATCGACTCCGGCCCGAACGCCTCGCCCGCGTGGATGGTGCAGTTGATGTTGTTCTTGCGGATCAGCTCGAAGCCCTCGCGGTGGTGCTTGGGTGGGTAGTCGTACTCGGCGCCCGCCAGGTCGAAGCCGACCACACCGCGGTTTTTGTACGCGACCGCGAGCCGCGCCATCTCCAGCGACGACTCGGGCGAGATGTTGCGGATGCCGCAGATGATCACCTTGGCGTGCACGCCGAGCTCTTCGCGCGCGCGGGCGATGCCGCTGAGCACGGCCTCGACCACGGCGGTGAGCCGCAGGCCGTTGTTGGTGTGGAGCATCGGCGCGTAGCGGATCTCCATGTAGCGAACGTTCTCGGCGGCCGCGTCCTCACACAGCTCGTAGGCCACGCGCGCGAGCGACTCTTCGGTCTGCAGCACCTTGAGCGTGACGTCGAAGGCCTTGAGGTACTCGACCAGCGTGCCGGTGCGCAGGCCGCAGTTCATGAACTTCAGCAGTGCGTCGGGGGTCGTCTCGGGCAGCTGAATTCCGTCTTGATCAGCGAGCTCGAGGATCGTCTTCACGCGCAGCGACCCGTCGAGGTGCACGTGCAGGTCCGTCTTCGGGAGGCGTTCAAAAAACGCGAGCGGGAGGTTCGCGTTCACGCGGACCTCCCGGTTTGGGCATCAGCGAAGCTCGACTTGAGCGGAGCGAACCTCGCGGTGGGGAGGGTCCACGCTGGCTCTGCCGGCGTGGAGGGGAGGGCGCGTGCCCTCCCCTTCGATGTTGATAGCGCCATGGCTAAGCATAGCAGCGGTCTTCACGATTTTCGCACGCCCAGCCGATCGAGCAGGAACCCGAGCTTGCCTACGGAGACGCTGACGCGGGTGGGCATCCCACCCTCCAGGCCGAGCTTCTTCAGCAGGTCGACGCCGCTGTCGAAGCGCGCGGCGGCGGTCGCGGTGGTTCTGTCGTAGACGACCGAGATCATGGCGCGTTCCTGGCCGAGCAGGAGCAGGAGCGTCTTGTCGTAGTGGCTGCGCGCGTGGCTGGCGTCGACCACGGCCACATCGCCGTAGAGCTCGTACTGATGTGCGAGCCGGCGCGCCTCTTCCTCGTGGCTCTTGAACACCTGCGCGGCGGCTTCGATCGGCTCCAGCAGGCCCTTGTCGCGCGCGCCCTCGGACAGGAAGCGAACGATCAGCCCGCGCAGACCGTCGTCGGTGGGCTTGCCGCGCAGCGCGCGGTCGACCGTCGCCGCCAGGTCCGACGGGGTGCCGAGCCGGGTGTCGATCGCATGCGCATCCGCGTCGGCGCCGGGATAGGGCTCCTCGCCCCCGCGCACCCACTTGGCGGCGGCACACAGGCCGTCGAAGTCCGTGTGACAGCAGATGGTATCGATCGGACCGGCGCGCTCCACCAGCGCGGGCGTGACCATCTCCGGGCAGGCGCCGTGCTCGGCCTTGGTGCTGAGCACGAAGCGTGGGTCGTCGGCGTACAGCGCGTGCTTCTGGTGATCGTGATGATCGATCCACATCGCGAGCCGGTCGCCGAGCCCGTCGATGAACGGCTTGGTGGTCTTCTCGAAGCTGGCGCCGCCCGCGCCGGCCGCTGCGAACGCGACATCGAGCACGACCACACGCCCGCGTATGGCGGCCGGGCGGGGGAGCTTGCGTGGCGTGCCGTAGGCCAACTGCGGAAAAGCCATCGGGGTCGAGGGTGAGACCGCTCGCACTCTCACGCAAGAGAATCTTCTCCGACGGTAAGCGCACGCCTGCTAGACGCGAACTCGAAACTGCTCGTGCAGAAACGCACCTTGCGGTCAAACAGGCCTTGCGGACCCTCGGTGGCGGCGTGCACGCTCGGATCAATACCCCCTTAATTCTGCAGCGCCGTCAGCCGTTGCTCGTGGAGCTAAGTGCCCAACTCCGCCGTCCTGAACTCGCCACGCTTCGATCGTAAGGTTCTCTACGCAGCGGGGGCGCTCTGCGCGCTGATGCTCAGCTCCGCGCAGGGAGCGCAGGCGAGCGGCAACTGCCCAGACGGCCTGTGGGCGTCACACGGCAGCTGCTGCGAGCTCGGGGAGGAGTACGTCGCGAGCAAGAACCAGTGCATGCCAGTGCGCCCGGAGCGCCGCTGCGTGGAGGGGCACCTCGACGAGTGTGTGGTGGCAGGGCGCCAGCTGGAGGGGCGCGGCTCGATCGGTGCGGGCTACGCGGCCGAGCTCTACAAGTACGCCTGTGACGAGGGCCACGCGCCAGCGTGCCGCGGCCTCGGGGGCCTGACCGAGCGCGGTACGGGCACGGAGCGAGACGCGGCGCGCGCGCAGACGCTCTACGAGCAAGCCTGCGCCGGCGGCGACGCCCCGGCCTGCACGCTGCTCGCGGAGCGCATGATGAGCCAGCGCGACGGCAGCTCGCGCGCGATGTCGCTGTTCGCGCAGGCCTGCCACCGTGGTGATGCGCACGCATGTGGCGAGTACGGCGAGCAGCTGTCGCTGCGCCCGGAGCAGCTCACCAAGAGCGCGCAGTACTTCGAGCGCGCGTGTGTCGGTGGGGAAGGTGATGCCTGCCGTACGCTGCTGGAGCGCGAGCGCGAGAACAAGTCGCTCTCCTCGCCGCGTGCGTACGAGCTGCTCGACCGCGGCTGCAAGGCGTCGGACTCGGAGAGCTGCCTGGAGCTCGGCGACGCGTTCCGCGGTGGCTCGATCGTGCCGCAGAGCAGCGCGCGGGCGGCGCTCAGCTACCGCTCTGCGTGCGAGAGCGGCAACGTGACGGGCTGCGAGCGCCTCGGCGACCTGATGGCCTCCGGCGACGGCGTGACGCAGGACCTCAGCCGCGCGAGCGAGCTGTTCACGCGCGCCTGCGACGCCGGCTTGCAGCACGCCTGCGAGCGCGCCGCACAGCTCACGCCGTCGCGACGTCGTTGATCAGATCAGGATCGGCGTCGTGCCGACGTCGGAGTCGTCCTCGGACCACGCGAAGTTGTCGATCAGCACGGTCGAGTCGAGGTTCGGGTCGTTGGTGTCCCAGATGGCGAAGCGGATGGTGATCACCTCGCCGGCCTTCACGGGCGCCGTCGTGTGCAGCCAGCCGGTCGACGCGCCGCCCTCGCTGCCGGAGACGTCGCAGGTGTTCTCGCCCGCGCCATAGCCGGTGCCCTTCAGCAAGGCGGTGCCGCCCTCGCACGCGAACTGCTTGGTCGCGGTCGGGCTCTGCGTCGTCGGGTCGCAGACCGCGAGCAGGCCGGTGTTCACGCCGATCGGATCGCCGTTGGAGTCGAACACGATGTTGCCGTCCGAGACGCCGTCCGGCTTGGGCTCCTTGAACACCGCGAAGAAGTCGTTGTACTGGCTGCAGATGAAGTTCGGATATTCGCTGGTGTAGAAGATGCTGTCGAACGACAGCGAGCTGGCGTTGCTGGGGACGCGGATGGTCAGCTCGAGCGCGGACTGGTTGAAGATCGGCGAGCCGAGCTGGAAGATGTTGCCGGCACTCTTGCAGCTCGACGACTCCTTCGGGTAGCCGGCGGGAGCGGCGCCACCCTTGCTGCAGGCGAACACGCAGATCGAGCCGAAGGTGTCGCACGCGCTGGTGTAGTCCTCCTGGTCGGGCGCACGCGCCACGCCCGAGGAGAGCGCGAGGAAGGCGTCGCCTTGGCTGGGCTTGACCGCGCCGAACTTGGGCAGCAGGCCGGCGGCCAGCGGATCGGTGATCGAGCCGGTGCCGGTGGCGTTCGTGAAGCGCGCGCTGAGCACGCCCCAGGCCTTGGAGCTCTCGTCGCTGAAGCTGCACAGGCCGATCGAGCGCGCGGCGTTCTGGGCGTCGCTGGAGTCGATCGCGAGCCCTTCGTCGCAGGGCGCGTCGGTGCTGCGCGCGGCGTCACCGCTGCAATCGTCGTCGACGCTGTCGGTGGGGTAGTCGTAGGCGGCGGGGTTCACCTTCTCATCGCAATCGTTGCAGTCGCCGGCTGCCTTCGAGAAGCCGTCCTTGTCAGCGTCGTCCGTGTCGCTGCTGCCGCATGGAACGGGCGTGGACGTGCGCGCGTCGACCTTGGCGTCCGCGCGACCCGCGTCTCGCTTGCCCGTGCTGTCGGTATCGAGGGGGCTGGAGCCGCCGTTGTCGGCGCTGCTGCCGCAGGCAGCGAGGCACAGCAGTGC
>DASUME010000206.1:0-8787 GCA_036277895.1 Polyangiales bacterium | reverse complement strand
AGGTTCTTCACATCCTCCAGACTCAGCTGGCGTGGGCATTCTGATGAGAACCCTCCTCCTCCGCACCTGGTTCACGATCACGCTGCTCATGCTCTCGCTGGCGGCCGCGGTGCCCTGGCGCGCACCGGCACGCGCCGCGGGCAAGCCCTTGCTGGTAGTCGTCGCCGCCGCGAGCCCCATCAAGGACATCGAGTTCGCGCTCCTACGACGGGCGTTCGAGGGCGCCGCCGCCGAGATTGGAGGCAAGCGCCTGATCCCGATCAACCACCCTGCCGGATCCCCGCTGCGCGTGGCCTTCGACAAGCAGGTGCTCGGGCTTGCGCCCGAGGACGTGGGCAAGTTCTGGATCGAGCGCCGCATCCGCGACGAGGGCTCACCTCCCAAGACCGTGCCCTCGCCCGAGCTCGCCGTGCGCATCGCGGGCTCGCTGCCGTTCTCCATCACCTACAGCACGCAGGAGCTGATCAACGCGACCGTGAAGGCGATCACGATCGGCGGCAAGGCCGCTGGAAGCGCTGGTTATCCGCTCAACCTCTGAGCCTGCGTGACTTCTGCATTTGCGTGCGTCGGCCCGAGCACGCAAAAGAAGACGATGATCGCAGACACCATCGAAGCGCCGAAAGACGTCGAGTTTCCGGGCCGCGTCGCGCTCGCTGTCGATGCCAGCGACGTGCAGCGCGGTATCTTTCGTGTGCGGCAGCAGATCCCCGTGCCCGCGCCAGGGCCGATGACGTTGCTCTACCCCAAGTGGTTGCCCGGCTACCACGCGCCGCAGGCAGAGATCGCGCTGTTCGCCGGCCTCGAAGTTCACGCGGGCGGCGAGCGCTTGCAATGGAAGCGTGACCTGGTCGAAGTGTTCGCGTTCCATGTCGACGTGCCCGTCGGCGCCGAGACCCTCGACGTGAGCTTCCAGTTCGTTACACCCACCGCACCCGAGCATGGCCGCGTGGTCGTCACGCCGGACATGCTCAACCTGCAGTGGAACAGCGTGCTGCTCTATCCTGCCGGCTACTTCTCGCGCCGGATCGAGGTCGAGGCCTCCGTGAAGCTGCCCGCCGGCTGGAGCTTCGGGTGCGCGCTCCAGGCCAGCTCCGTGGACGGGCTGTGCAAGTTCGAGCCCGTGCCGCTCGACGTGCTGGTCGACTCGCCGATCTTCGCAGGCCGTCACTACCGGCGCGTCGAGCTCGACGAGCGCGGCGACGTACGGCTCAACATCGTGGCGGATAGCCCCGCGCAGCTCGAGGCCACGGCCGCGCAGCTGGAGCCGCACCGCGCGCTGGTGGTGCAGGCGGACAAGCTGTTCGGAGCGCGGCACTTCGACCACTTCGACTTCCTCGTCGCGCTGAGCGACGAGCTGGGAAAGATCGGCGTCGAGCACCATCGCTCGTGCGAGACCGGGACCACCGGCGACTACTTCACGGCCTGGGAGAAGAACGAGCCCAACCGCGACGTGATGTCCCACGAGTACGTGCACTCCTGGAACGGCAAGTATCGCCGCGGCGCAGACTCCTGGACGCCCAGCTTCGACCGTCCGATCCGCAACAGCCTGATGTGGGTCTACGAGGGCCAGACGCAGTACTGGGGCAACGTGCTGTCCGCGCGCTCGGGGCTGTGGAGCAAGCAGCACACGCTCGACGCGATCGCGCGCACGGCCGCGATCTACGACAACCGCGCGGGCCGGCGCTGGCGCTCGATGGACGACACCACGCGCGATCCGATCATCGCCAGCCGTCGTCCGCTGCCCTGGGTCAGCTGGCAGCGCAGCGAGGACTACTACTCCGAGGGTCAGCTGGTGTGGCTCGACGTGGACACGCGCATCCGCGAGCTCTCCGGCGACACGCGCTCGCTGGACGACTTCGCGCGCACGTTCTTCGGCGGCGGCCGCGACGGCACCTACCGCACGCACACGTACGACTTCGACGAGGTGATCCAGACCCTGAACGGCATCGCGCCGTTCGACTGGGCGGCGTTCTTCGTCGACAAGCTCGAGTCGCACACCGAGGACGCGCCGCTCGACGGGCTCACGCGCGGTGGCTATCGCCTGGTCTACCGCGACTCGCCCAGCGACTTCACGGCCAAGCAGGACGCGCTCAACGACGTGCTGAGCCTGCGCTTCTCGATCGGCCTCGCCGTGGCCAGCAACGGCAAGCTGAAGGAAGTGTTGTGGGACAGCCCAGCGTTCGAAGCGGGTCTCACCGCAGGCTCGCAGCTGGTCGCCGTCAACGGGCAGGCGTACGACGGCGACAAGCTGAAGCAGGCCGTGGTCGCCGCGCGCGAGGGCGCGCCGCTGGAGCTGCTGGTCAAGAGCCGCAAGCACTTCCGCGCCGTACCCCTGGCCTACCGCGAGGGCCTTCGCTACCCGCACCTGGAGCCGATCGAAGGCGCGCGCGCTCGCCTCGATGAGATCCTGACCAGCCGCTAGATCCTAGAACAGCAGCGTCTCGCCCTCCGCCACCGGGAGCTCATCGGGAGGCGAGAGCACGAACTGCGGCGTGGTGTCGACCTCGACCCACAACGCGAGCGAGCCCTCGCCGCCGCGGAAGCTACATGGGCGCAGCGGCTTTCGCGGCAGCGGCTCGATGCGCGTCGCGCGCAGCACGATCGGCGTCGTGATGTAGACCTCCGCCCCCTGCGCGAGCAGCTTGTGCTTGAGCCGCCCCGCGAGCTGGTTCGAGAGCTCGGCCATCCAGTCGCGCAGCGGCCCATCCGTGGGGTTGCTCGCACGCAGCGGCGCCTCGGACGCGGCCAGCAGGACCATGCCGGTGATCCCGATGCCGGTGAAGCCGATGATGCCGGTGAGCGCTCCCTCACCCCCTGGCATCACGTCCCGCGGCTCACTCTGCAGCGGCACGCCGTACGCCTCGAACAGGCTCATGCACGCCTGCTCGGCGAGTGCGTACACCAGAGCTTGCGTGTCGTCATTCGATGGGTGTTCCATGTCCCTCTCCGGCGGTTCAGAACAGCAGCACTTCTCCGGCGTTATCCTGATCGACCGGCTTGTCGCCGCCGATCTCGCGGTGCTGCGTGGGCGGCAGCTCGGCGATCACCTCCTCGACGCCTTGCAGCTTGGCCTGCTCGATCTGAAGTTCGTGCAGCGCGGGCTCGATGCGGAGCAGCCCCTGCGCCACCACGTCCTGAAACTGCAGGTGGGAGAGCGCCTCGTGGGACGAGCCGATCAGCGACGCCATCTCGCGATCGCTCTGCTGCATCATCTCGCCGATCACGTTGCGCATGTCCGCCGTCTCCTGCTCGACCTGCGCGGTGGCGCTGGTGAGGTCGCGCGTCAGCTCCTCGCTGGAGTTGCGCAGCGCGCGCGCGCTCGCGGCGAGCTCGGGCAGGTCCTCCGAGAGCCGCGTCGCCAGGCTGTCGATGAACTCGTTGGCCTGCGTGATCTGCTCGGCGAGGTGCTGCATCTCGCCCGCGATCGTGGAGAAGCAGTTGCCGTGCCCACCCACGCGGGCCGCCTCGATGCGCGCGTTCAGGGCGAGCAGGCGCGCCGCACTGGCCAGGTGCGCGGTGTCGCTCGCGGCCTTTGTGATGCGCTGCAGCGATTGCTGCGCGCGGTCGGCCGTCTCTTCCTGGCGTGCGATGTCGCGCGACACGGACTCGAAGTAGCGCCGCAAGACGTCCGCCTGGTGGTGAACCGCCGCTGCCACGCCGCCCCCGTTGCGCCCCTCCAGGTTGCCCACCATCTCCTTGACGCGCTTCACGTGCTCGGTAGCGCGCTCCACCACCGCCGCGACGCTGCTGGCCGCCCCCATCACCTCCCGACTGGTAGTCGAGTTGACGTCGTTCAGGCGCTGCATGAGCAGGCCGCGGAACTCGGCGAGCATGCTCGCCACCGCTCGGCCCACGCGGCGTGGACTGCCCTCCATGGTCTCTGGAAAGGAGCTCCTCATCGGCTTCACGCAGCGAGCAGCTTCTTGACCGCCGCCACCAGCAGCTCGGCCTTGAAGGGCTTTACGATCCAGCCCTTGGCGCCGGCCTTCTTGGCGCGATCGATCAGCGATTGTTGTCCCTCGCTGGTGAGCATGATGACGGGCAGCCCCGCGTTCTGTCCGCCTGCCTTGATGGTCTCCAGCATCTCGAGCCCGTTCATGCGCGGCATGTTGACATCGAGGATCACCATCCCGATCGAGGGATCACTGCCGACCTTGGAGACGCCGTCTGCTCCGTCGGTAGCTTCTACCACCTCGAATCCGGCCTGCTTGAGCGCCAGGCTCACCTGCTGCCGCACCGTCGGCGAGTCGTCTACTACCAGTACTTTCTTGGGCACGATTCACTCTCCTTGGCGTGTCCGCATCTTACTTCTGCACATGCCGAGTTTGCACTGCATCGCGCGACCTACCGCGCAGCTCCACGAGCAACGGCTCCTCCAGCATCAGCAGCTCCGCACGTGCGAGCAGGGGAAGCTCGTCGGCCCACGATGCGAGACCGTAGACCGGCAGCGACAGCTGGCAGTCCGGCGCGAGCAGGCCTCGCAGGTTGCCAGCCGCGATGTTCGCGATCTCGCCCACCGCGTCAGCCACGTCCCCCCGACTGCAAGTAGGCCCCCTGCCGCCGATCATCAGCCGCGCTAGCGCACAGCCCAGAGTGGGACCGACGGTGACCGACAGCGCGCCGCGGAAGCTGCCCTCGTAGAGCACGCATGCCACCAGCGCATCGTCCGGAAACAGCAAGCCTGTTTCCGCTGTACGCAGCGGTACGGAGAGTAAGGTCTCCGCGATCGTGCTCAGCACGGTGATCAGCTGCTCACGGTGCATGGCTGCTCTCGCTCGTGCGCGACGCCCGCAGAAGCCCACCACGCGGCACCGCCACGCGCGTCAACCAGCGCACCTCGTTGGGCAGCGTCTCCGCGCCGCCGAGCATCAGGTAGCCGTCGCTCGCCAGGTGCGTGCGCATGCGCTGCAGGATCTTCAGCTTGGTCGGGTGGTCGAAGTAGATCAGCACGTTGCGCAGAAGCACCAAGTCGAAGGGCTCGAGCGTGGGCCAGCTGCCGATCAAGTTGAGCTCGCTGAACTGCACGCGCTTGCGGATCTCGGACTTGAGCGTGTACTCCAGGCCATCCCGCGTGAAGTATCGGACCAGTGCGGCCGCACTCAGGCCGCGGTTGACCTCGATCTGGCTGTAGCGGCCCTCCCGTGCGCGAGCGACGACGCTGCTCGCCAGGTCGGTTGCGTAGATCTGCACCCGCCACGTGGACAACGCGGGGAAGTGCTCGTCGAGCATGATCGCCACGCTGTACGGCTCTTGCCCGCTCGAGCAGGCCGCGCACCAGATGCGCAGCGTGCGCTTGCGAGCGCGCTGCGCGATCAGCTCGGGCAGCGCGACGCGCCGGATCGCCTCGAACGGATGGTGGTCGCGAAAGAAGCTGGTCTCGTTGGTGGTCATCGCTTCCACCACGGCCGACTGCAGACGCTCCGGAGCGCGCGGCAGGCTCGCGCACAGCTCGTCGACGTTCGCGAAGCCGTGCTCGTGCGCGAGAGACGCCAGCCGGCTCTCCACCAGGTAGTGCTTGCTGTCGTCGAGCACGATCGCGGCGCGCTCGTAGACCAGCTTGCGGACGCAGGCGAAGGCGAGCGCATCGAGCGTCATGGCTCGCTCTCCACGTGGCGCGGGAACAACAGACCACTGCCGATCTGCTGCAAGATCGCCCCCGCCATCTCGGCCAGCGGCACCACCGCCGAGGCGATGCCCGCCTCCTCCACTGCGCGCGGCATGCCCCACACCACGCAGGTGGGTCCGCTCTGCACGATCACGCGTCCGCCCGCGTCCGCGACCTCCCTGGCGCCGCGCGCGCCGTCGTTGCCCATGCCGGTGAGCACCACCGCCAGCACACCGCCCCCATACACGCGCACCAGCGAACGGAAGAGTACGTCTGCAGACGGACGGCAGGAGTTCTCTGGCGGGGCGTCGGTCAGCAGCGTGCACGGGCCGCGCTCGTCTTGCTGCACCTCGAGGTGTCGATTTCCGGGCGCGATGAACACCTGGCCAGCGCGCATCAGCTCGCCGCCGTCGCTCTCGGTGACCTTGAGCGCGGAGCGCAGCGCGAGCCGCTCCGCCAGCGTGCGCGTGAACAGCGGCGGCATGTGCTGCACGATCACCACCGGTACCGGGAGCTGCAGCGGGAAGCGTGGCACCACCTCCGCAAGCGCGTTCGGTCCACCCGTGGAGCACGCGATCGCGATCACCTGCACCGGCTTGCGTGGCCCCGGCAGGTTGCCGCTGCGCAACGCGTCGGGACGCTGGGAGAGCTTCGCGGGCTCGGGGGCGCGCAGCGAGGCCATCGACGGGCGTGCGAGCAACGAGGGCGTCGACGAGCGTGCGCGCAGCAGCGGCCGATTGCTGCCCGTGGGCGGGTCGAACGCGGACGGCTTGGGCTCGTTCAGCAGCGACAGCGCGGCCTTGAGCGCGGGCCGCGAGCGCGTCAGCGCAATCAACTTCGGCACCAGCGATCGCGTGACCACCAGCTCCAGCGAGTCGCCCGGCTGCCCGGTGGGCTTGAGCACGTAGTCGCTCGCGCCCGCGGCCAGCGCGTCGAAGGTCACGCTCGCGCCTCGTTGAGTCAGCGTGCTGAACATGATCACGGGCAAGCGCGGGTAGCTCTCGCGGATGCGCGCGCAGGCCGTGATGCCGTCCATCTCGGGCATCTCGACGTCGAGGATCACCGCGTCCGGCAGCAACTGTGGCAGCTTGTTGAGCGCGATCAGGCCGTTCTGGGCACTGCCGACGACCGTGATCTCCGGGTGCGCGGCGAGCGCGCTGGTGAGCAGCTTGCGCACCACGGCGGAGTCGTCGACGATCATGACGCGGATCGGCGCGTTCACGGCCAACCCGCTTCCTCGAGCAGCATCAGCTTCTCGGCCAGCACGTCGGACGACAGCGGCTTCATGATGTATTCGTCCGCTCCGGCCGCGAGCGCGCTCTGCACGCGCACGGGATCGGCCTCGCTGGTGACCATCACGATCACCATGCGCGCAAAGCGCGGATCGCGGCGCAGCGCCGAGATCAGGCCGATCCCGTCGAGCACGGGCATCGTCCAGTCGATCAGCGCCAGCTCCGGCGGCTCACCCTCCTGCAACATACGCAGGGCCTCCCCGCCATTCACGGCCTCCGTGACGTGAAAGTTCTGCTCCTCGAGCGCGTGGCGAAGCATGGAGCGCATGGCGCGTGAGTCGTCGACGACGATCGCGCGCCGCAGACCTCGTGCCGGGATGCTCGCGCGCGACATCAGTGCAGCACCGTGGGGCGCGGCTCGCTGGTGAGCGCGGCGTGCAGCGCACGCTCGGGCGCCAGCACCAACAGCAGCCGGCTGGGCAGCTTGCACACCGCATCGACCATACGCGCGAGCCCCGCCTTCATCGTCGACGGCGGCTTCTCGAACGCGCTACTCGGTACCTCCAGCACGTCGCCGATCGTGTCCACCAGGAAGCTCACACCCCCATCGGCGCCGCGGATCACCACGTTCATGCGCTCCTCCGCGTCCGCGCGTGGTGGCAAGCCGAGGCACGCGCGCAGGTCGATCGCGGTCACGATCTGTCCGCGCAGGTTGATCAGCCCGCTGATCACGTCGGCCGCCAGCGGCACGCGCGTCATCGGCTGCGCGCGCAACACCTCCTGCACCTGCGTCACCTCGACGCCGAACAGCAAGTCGTCGACCATGAACGTACAGAACTGTGTGTCGCCCATCGTTCAGCTCCCGAGCAGGCTGCAGATCGCCTGCGGATCGAGGATCTCGGTCACCTTGCCCTGGATCACCGCCGAGCCCACGGTGCCCGGCCTGCCACCGCGGCGGCTGGAGATCAGCTCCTGCTGGATCACGTCGTCGATCGCGTCGACCACGAAGCCCACGTTGCGGCCCTCCTGCGCGTAGACGAGCACCTGCAGCAGCTCGCCCGTGCCGCGATCTTCGCCGAACACGTCGCTCAGGTAGACCAGCGGCAGGATCTCGCCGCGGTACTGCACCACGTGCTCGCCGCCCACGTTTTCGACGCGGCTGCGCGGGATCTCCTCGAGCCGGGCCACCTCGTCGAGCCGGATCGCCATGCGCGAGCTCTTGCCCGAGCGAAACAGCAGCAGCTGCTCCTCACTCCGGTCCGGCTCGAGCTCGACGACGCTCTCCTGCGCCAGCCGGCGCTCGGCGCTGCCCACACCCGCGCGCGCGGCGATGCCCACCACGTCGAGGATCAAAGCCACGCGCCCGTCGCCGAGGATGGTCGCGCCTGCGTACACGTGCAGGCTCTTCAGCTCGCGGCCGAGCGGCTTGACCACGATCTCCTCGGTGTCGTAGATGGCGTCCACCAGCAGGCCGAACTGATGTTTGTCGGCGGCAAGCACGATCAAGTTCAGGTCGCGCTGCACGCGATCCCGATCGAGCATCAGCACTTCACTCAGCTCGACCAGTGGCAGCAGGTTGCCGCGCAGCCGGTACACCGGCACCCCCTGGATGCGCTCGATCGTCGCCTGCACCTGGTCGGCGTCGATGCGCACCAGCTCGGCCAGGTTCGCCTGCGGGATCGCGAAGCGCTCGCCGCGCACGCCGACCATCAGGGCCGGGATGATCGCGAGCGTGAGTGGAATTCGGATGCGGAAGGTGGTACCGCGACCGAGCTCACTCTCGATGTCCACGCTGCCGCCGAGGCGCTCGATGTTGCTCTTGACCACGTCGAGGCCCACGCCGCGCCCGGAGATGTTGGTGACCGTCTCCGCGGTGGAGAAGCCGGCCGCGAACAGCAGCGCGTGCACCTCGTGCAGCGGCATCGAACGCCCGCGCTCGGGCGTGATCAG
>DASUME010000205.1:0-11087 GCA_036277895.1 Polyangiales bacterium | reverse complement strand
CAGCTTCTCGTGCGCGCCAGCCCCGTCGCCCTTGAGCAGCGCCACCCGTCCCTCGGCGGTGAGCAGCGCCGCGCGCACGGACGGCGGGCGCGGGTGCTGCACCAGCGCCGCGTTCGCGCGTGTGATCCACGGCAGCACGGTCTCCACGCGACCGGTGCGCAGCGCCGCCTGCGCGCGGCCGATCAGCGCGTCCGGCTGCGCTTCGTCGAGCTCCAGCGCCGCGTCGTAGAGACCGGCAGCCTCGTCCCACTTGTCGAGCGTGAGCAGCGCGTCGCCCTGTAGCGCGAGCGTGTCCGCGGTGCGCGTCTCGGCGTCCTCCGCGAGCAGCGGCGCGAGCGCACCGATCGCGGCTTGCGGCTGGCCCTTGGCGAGCTCGATGCGCGCGCGCAGCACCACCGCGCTGGGCGAGGACTTGATCGGCTCCCGGAGGCCGTCGAGCTTGCTCGCCGCATCCGACAGGTTGCCCTTGCCGATCAGTGCCTCGGCCACACCCAGCGTGGCCACGCCTCCGGCCGAGCTCTCGAGGCCACGGAACAGCGCCAGCGCGGCATCGAAGTCGCCGCTGTCGAGCAGCGAGCGCCCGAGCGAGCGACGCGCCTCGACGTGGTTGGGCGCGATCGCGACCGCACGCTCGAAGCTCGCACGCGCGTCCGCCGGCTTGCCCGCCAGCAGCTGCGCACGGCCCAGCAGAAAGTGCGCCTCGGACGAGCCCGGCGCGAGCTTGAGCGCGGGCTCGAGCGCGGCCACCGCCGCGGCGCCCTGCCCGCCCTTGACCAGCGCCTCGGCCAGCGCGAGGTGCGAGGCCGGCAGCTCCGGCGCACGCTGCACCAGCGAGCGCGCCGCCGGCAACAGCGACTCGACGTTGGCGCCGAGGCGAAGGTCCACGCGCATCAGCAGCGAGCTCGCCTCCGGATCGTCCTTGCCGAGCGGCGTCTGCCGGTACGACGCGAGCTCCTTCTTGGCGGCCTCCAGCGGCTCGCGCGCATCGCTGAGCAAGGCGGCGCTGGCGCGTGCGAGCGCGAGCGCGCCGTGGCTCTGGCCGCCGAGGTTCGCGAGCGCGGTCAGCGCCGCGTCGCCGTCGCCCTGCTGCAGCAGCGCGGCGGCCACGATGCCCTGGTAGCGCGCCGCATCGCCGCCGGCGGCGCTCGCTGCGCGCGCCGAGCGATAGGCCAGCGAGTGCTCGCCAGCGCGCAGCGCTTGCTCGCTGTAGAACGCGAGCAGCTCGGGATCGTCGACGTGCAGGTTGGCGCCCACCTCGAGCGCTTGCCGCGCGCTGTCCGCGTCGCCGGTCGCGAGCGTCGCGAAGGCGCGCGCGCTGAAGCCGAGCAGCCGCTCCGCTTGCGAGCCACGGGCCAGCCGTGCGCTCAGCTTGTCGAGCTTCTCGAGCAGCGCCGCGCCTTCGCTGCTGCGCGCCTCGATCAACAGCAGCCACAGCTCGGCGCGCAGCTCCAGCTTGTCTGGGCCGAGCGCCCGGCCGAACGACTCGTGCGCCTGATCGAGCTGCCCCTCGGCCCGCTGCTGCTCGCCGAGCCCGAGCCAGGAGAGCGCGAGCTGCGGCCCGAGTGAGGTGGCGCGCGCGAACAGCTTCAGCGCGGCCTCCGGGTTGCCGGAGCGCTGCGCAATGCGCGCGGCGACGTAGGTCGCGCGCGCGTCCTGCGCGGCTTCCTTGTCTGCGTACGCGAGCGTGGCGCTCAGCTCCTGCTTGCGCTGGTCGGGCACCTTGATCAGCGCGCGCGCCATGAACGCGAGCGGGCTCTCCAGCTTGACCTGATCCGCGCGGCCCACGGCGTCGCGCAGGCCCGCATACGGCGCGTCGCCATCTTCCAGCGCGCGCGCCGCCTGCACGTACAGGAGGGCTTCGATCGCAGCCTGCGAGCGCGGGTCGAGCGCGCGCGCATCGGACAGCGTGCGCTCGGCCGCGAGCAGCGACTCGTATTGCCCGTCCGCCGCTTGCGCGAGCCCGGTCTCGATCACGCTCGCCGCCTCGGCGCGTCGGCCGTCCAGCCAGGCCTGGAATCCGAAGTAGCCGGCCAGCGCGGCGACCAGCGCCAGCCCCCAGCCGACCGCGAGCGCACGCTTGATCGGCGTGCCCACGCGCGGCAGCTCGGCGGTGGGCGTCCAGGCCTCCGGGACCCGCTGCGCGCGCTGTTGCGGCGCCTCGAACACGCCCTGCTGGTGCAGCACCTTCAGCACCTCTTCGGGCGGCTCGGCCTCGCCGGGCGCCGCGTAGTGCTGCGAGATGTCCGTGAGGTGGCGCTCGTCGACCTCCTGGGTGCGGTCGTTGTCGCGCCGCAGGACCGATTCGCGGTCCGCCAGCACCTGCAGCTCGCGCTCCGCGTCGACGATCGCGGTCTTCTCGTTGTCGTCGTCCGGGTCGTCCGAGCCGAGGACCTGGCTGGCCGGATCGTGGCGCAGGCGCTCGCGCAGCTCGTCCGGGATCTCGACCGCGGTGGTGGGCGAGTCCTCGTCGCGATCGGTCTCGTCGTCGAACGGCAGCGGGCTGCCCTGCGTGGGCATCTCCCACGGGCGGCCGTTGGCCTGGGTGAGCGGCTCCTGCAGCAGATCTTCGGCCGCCAGCTCCGGGCGCCGGCCCTGCGGCTGGGGGCGGACGCCGACCGGCGCGCGCGCTGGTTCGCGGGCGCGGGCGGGCTCCTGGAACAGCGACGGGCGCGGCTCGGACGCCCGCGGCTGGACCGGGCGCGGCTGCGAGGGGCGAGGCTGGGAGCCGCGCTGGCTCGAGTTCTGGTTGGCGGCCGGGCTCTTCACCGAGGGGCCGAGCGCGCTCGGTGTGGCCGAGGAAGCGCGCGGCTGGTTCGTCAGCGGGCTCGCGACCGACGCGCGCAGCGAGGGGCGCGCCTTCTTTGGCGGCTCGCTCGCCGGCTGCGGCTCACGGCGGGGCTCCGACGGGCGCTTGCCATGGAGCGCGACCAGCCGCTGGGCACGGGTCAGGGCCTGCTTGAGCGCGGGATCGTTGGCGTCGATCGCGAGCGCGCGCTCGAGCACCTGCACGGCGCGCACGGCGTCTCCGCGCTCGATCAGCACCTGCGCGAGCCAGCGGTACGGCTCCTTGTGGCGCGGGTTGATGCGCGCGGCGCGCAGCAGCGAGCGCTGCGCCTGCGGGAGATCGCCCTGCGCGTAGAACGCGCGGCCCTCGAGCGTGACCAGCTCGATGTCGCGCTCGTCGTCGAGCAAGCCGAGATGGATCACCTCCAGCGCATCGCTGGAGCGCCCGGCCTCGATCAGTGCGCTCGCCAGCGCATGCGGGACCTCGTCCCGTCGCGAGCGAAAGCGCAACAAGCGGAGGTCGAGATCGCTGGATGTCATGCCACGTGCCTCAACGGGGACTCTAGCCCAGAACTTTCATGGCAGACTCGCGCGATGTGACCGTCGACTGGCGTTTCGTCTGCGTTTTTTGTGTTGTCCTACCGGTAGGCGGATGTGTCCGGGCAGGACGCTCCGCGCAACCCGAGGGCGTGCTTACAGCCTACGGGACAGCCCTGGCCAAGGGCGATGCCGATCGCGCCTGGGCGCTGCTCGCGCCGGCGGACCGGGAACGGATTCCGCTCGAATCATTCCGCCGCAGCCTGCGCGAGAACCCGGCCGAGGCGCGCGAGCTCGGGGCGCAGCTGCGGCAACCGCGGCCGGTGGTGGTGCACGCGGCGGCCCGGCTGGACGACGGGAGCGGGGTCGGCCTGGTGGGCACGGCGCAGGGGTTTCGGCTCGAGGACCCGCTCAGCCGCTTCTACGACCAGTCGAGCCCGCGGGCGGCGCTGCTGGCGTTCGTGCGGGCCGTGGAGCGCGCGCGCTGGGACGTGGTGCTGCGTTTGATGCCGGCGGCCGACCGTGGCGCGCTGCCGGAAGAGGCGCTCCTGGCGGGGCTGGCCGCGCGGCGCGCCGAGCTGAGCCGGGTGGCCGCACGGCTGTGGGCGGGGCGGGACGAGCCGATCGAGATCGTCGGCGATCGCGCCACCATGCCCTACGGGGACAGCTTTAGCGCACGTTTGCTGCGTGAAGAGGGCCTGTGGCGGGTCGAGAGCCCCGAGTAGCGAACGTACATTCGGAGGCGGTTCACGAAGAAGTGCGCGGTTCGATCCGCGTCCGACTATACTCCGGCCGCGATGGCCGTGGTCGCATGCTCGGGGTTCCCGGTACCCGTAAGTCGTTACTTCCGGGAGTTTGAAGGGGTCGAGATCTCCGAAACGGAGCTGGGCATCCCTGGGCAGGGAACTGTCCGCCGTTGGCTACGGGAGGCCCCTGAAGGCTTCACGTTCACGCTGCTGGCTCCCAAGGAGATCACCACCAATGGCTTCCTGGTCACTCCAGCGAGCGACAAGTTGGTGAAGGAGGTCGGGGTGCTCTGCAAGAGCATGAACGCCGCCGCCGTGGTGTTCGCCGCGCCGCCCGAGTTCACCGCGTCGCGGGCGAACAAGAGCGCGGTGAAGAAGTTCGTGGAGAGCCTGCCGGCCCGCTACCCGAAGGCGGTGATCTCGCTGGGCGGGTTCAAGCTGGCGGACATGCTGTCGTGCATCGACGGCAAGAAGAACGTGGTCGCCGCCTACGATCCGCTGCAAGACGATCCACCCCCGAGCGCCAAGGCCGAGCTCGCGTACATCCGCCTGCCCGGCCCCGCCGGCTTCCGCTCCCGCTACGACGAGGGCTCGCTGGAGCGCGTGGTGAGCCACGTGCAGAGCTCGAAGGCGAAGGTCACGGTATGCGTGTTCCACAACATCGACATGCACGCGAACGCGACCCGAGCCCGCGAGCTGCTCGGCCAGAAGGCCTGAACCGAAGGGACGTGACGTTGTCGTGAACGGCGACGTGACGATCCTCAGGCAACGAGCGCCCAGTCTTGGGAGGTCAGCGGGTTGCGAGGGCGTGCCGAGCGATCGTCGCCGTCGCCGCTCACGTCCACGTCAACGGGTCAGAGGTTGGCCAGCTTCGCGGCCACGGACTGCTCGCGTTGGGGCTGGCGTTGGCCTTCGGGCAGCGCGCGGTAGGCGGCTAGCTGCTCTTCGAGGGCGGCGCGGACCTCGGGCTCGCGGCCGACGCCGGCCAGCAGCTCGGCGCGTACGCCCAGCATCGCCGCGCGGCGTGGAGCGTCGTGCACGGCTAGCTTCAGCGCGCGATCGATCGCCGCCAGCCCCTCGTCCCACTTGCCGAGCTCGCGGTACGTGCGCGCGAGCTGGTGGGGCGGGTTGTAGTCGTCGGGCAGCGCGCGCTCGCGGGCCTCGAGCAGCTTCAGCGCTTGCTCGCCGCGACCCAGGCCCACCAGCGTCTCGGCGCGGGCGAAGTCGTACGTCTTCGCGATCTCGTCGGGCTTGCCGGCCGCGGCGGCGGTCAGCACGTTCAGGCGCAGCTCGTAGGCACGGCGTGCCGTGGCGGCGTCGCCGAGGTCTTCGCTCACCGTGTGCATCAGCCCGCACGCGTCTCCGCGATCGTCCGGGCTCAGCGCTTCGTCGCCCAGCTCGCACAGCGTCAGCAGGCGCGATGAGATCCGCCGCCGCAACACGCCCACCCGCGGATCGGTCTTGGTCAGCGCACGTGCACAGTCGAGCGCCCAGTAGCTGAAGTCCGTCGCGCTCGATGAGCTGCCGGTCTCCTCCAGCCCGCGTAGCCCAGCGTCCGCACACGCCGCGCTGTCGCCCAGCTTGCGCAGCACCCCCAGCAACGATGCCCATGCGTCAGCCCGACGAGGCCACTCCGTCGACGACCTGGCGAGCGCGCCCTCGTAGGCCATGCGCGCCGCCGCGAGCTGGTTCTGCGCGACCGCACGATCGCCCGCGACCAGCCGCGTGAGCGGATCGTTCGGCGGCAGCGCCTTGTCGGCGTCGAACGCGCGCAGCCCGTCGCGCGCGAACCTCTCCATCTGCGCCGGCGAGCCCGCGCCGACCCAGCGCCCGTAGATGCGCCCGTTGCCGTCGAGCAGATAGAACGTGGGCCAGGCGCCGATCGGCAACGACCTCAGCGCCTCGGCGTTCGTGGCCTTCTCCGTGTCGAGCGCGACGAACACCAGCCGATGGCTGCTCTCCGCCAGCGTCTCGCGCGTCAGCACGTACTCGCGCATCGACAAGCAGGTGTGGCACCAGCCCGCCCACAGATCGACGAACAGCAGCTTGTTCGTGCGCGCCGCCGACACGCGTGCTTGCTCCAGCTCGTCCTCGTACCAGGCGAGCCCGTGGTGCAGCTTGGTCGCCAGCGGGGCCGCCACCGGCCTGGGCGCGGGTTCTCTCTTTGCGTCGCATGCCACGAGCGCGAGCGCGACCAGCGTGCAGCGAAGCTTCATCGCTTCCGTCTATCAGGGCCCCGTCAGCGCGGCCAGCGCGTTGCGGAAGTCTTCGGGTGGCTCGTGCTCGAAGCGCATGCGCTCGCCGCTGAGTGGGTGCACGAAGCCCAGCACGCGCGCGTGCAGCGCCTGCCGCCCGAGCGCGTCGCTCGCCGCCTTGAGCCGCGCATCCTTCGGGTTGCGCCCGTAGACCGGATCCCCGAGCAGCGGGTGTCCGTGATCGGCCATGTGCACGCGGATCTGGTGCGTGCGCCCGGTCTCCAGCGTGCAGCGCACGCGCGCGGCGCCCGCGAACGCCTCCAGCAAGCGCACGTGCGTGACCGCGCGCTTGCCCACGCGCACCTTGGTCGAGAAGCGCTTGCGGTCGGTCGGGTGGCGCCCGATCAGCGTGTCGTAGGTCGCGCTCTGGGGGGGCACCCCCAGGCACAGCGCTTCGTACTCGCGCTCGATGTCGTGTGCCGCGAACTGCCTGGTCAGCCCCTCGCGCGCGGCGTCGGTGCGCGCGACCACCATCACGCCGCTGGTGTCCTTGTCGAGCCGGTGCACCACGCCCGGACGACGCGGGTCCTCGCCGCGCTCCACCTCGGTGTGGTGCAGCAGTGCGTTCACGAGCGTGCCGCTCTGGTGCCCCGCGGCCGGGTGCACCACCAGCCCGGCCGGCTTGTGCAGCACGATCAGCGCGTCGTCCTCGTACATCACCTCGAGCGGGATCGCCTCGGGCAGCGCGTCCGAGACCGGCGGCGGCCCGGGCTCGATCTGCACGCGCACGCCGGCGCGCGCCTTGTCCTTGGCCGACACCGGGCGCCCGTCGATCGTGATCCGCCCTTCTTCCATCCAGCGCTGCAGCACGGCGCGCGAATGGCCGAGCGCACGCGCAGCCAACACGCGGTCCAGGCGCTCGCCCGCTTCGGCGGCTTCGACGATCAGCTCGATCACGCGCCGAAGCTACGTCACCACATCTTCGACTGCACGTGTCCCTTGCTGCGCACGAGGATGTCGATGATCGCGCGGTCGTAGAAGTTCTTCGCGAACAGCTCGGGCGAGACGCGGCTCTTAAACAGCGCGCGGCCTTCCTCCAGCTCCTCGGACAGCACGCTGAACAAGGTGTCTTTCTGAATGCCCTCGACGATCTTCTCCTCGTTGTAGAGCGAGAGATCACTCGCGATCGCGCGCGCCAGCCTGCGTGCCGCTTCTTCCGTTTCGATCAACGCCATGCGCGGAGTTTACCAAAGCCCGCGCAGCTTACGAAACATCACGCGGTCAGTGGAACACGCCGGTCATCGGCACGAACCGCACCGGCGCCACCCGCTCGACCTGCCGACCGTCTCGCGTGCGCCGCACGACCAGCAATTGCTGGTCTTTCCCTTCGTCGCCGACCGGGATGATCAGGCGTCCGCCGAGCGCGAGCTGGTCGACCAGCTGGCTCGGGATCGCGGGCGGCGCAGCGGTCACCAGGATGGCCATGTAGGGCGCGTGCTCCGGCAAGCCCAGATGACCATCCCCCACGCGCAGGTCCGCGTGCACGCCGAGCGCGCGCAGCCGGGCGGCGGCGGCGCGCGCGAGCGGCTCCACGATCTCGATGCTGAACACCTCGGCCCCGGTCGCCGCCAGCACCGCGGTCTGGTAGCCGCAGCCGGTCCCGATCTCCAGCACGCGCTCGCCGGGCCGCAGGTTCGCCAGCTCGGTCATCAGCGCGACGATGTACGGCTGGCTGATCGTCTGCTCGTACGCGATCGGCAGCGCACGGTCCGCGTACGCGAGCTCGCGCAGCTCCTCGGACACGAAGCACTCGCGCGGCACCTGAGCCAGCGCATCGAGCACGCTCGGGCTACGGATGCCGCAGCGCTCACGCAGGTAGCGCACGAGCCGCAGCCGCTCGAGCTCCGTCGGGTCGTGCCGCTCGAACGAGTCGGGCCAGTGCTGGTCGGTGCGCTCCACGCACTGACAGCTAGACGCCGCCGGTCGCTCCGAAAGCAAGTCCGAAACCAAACCGCAACCGAACTATCACTTTGGCGGGATGTGACCGGTGGACTCCAGCTTGGCGAGCACCGCCTCGGCGCTGGCGTCCACGTCCTGGAGGTCCGTGCGCAGCACCAGCTCCGCGTGCAGCGGCTCCTCGTAGGGAGCGCTGATGCCGGTGAACTCCTTGATCTCGCCGGCGCGCGCCTTCTTGTACAGCCCCTTGGGATCGCGCGCCTCGACGGTCGCCAGGTCGGCCGCAACGTAGACCTCGAAGAAGTCCCCTGCCGGCAAGAGCGCGCGCACCTGGTCGCGGTCGGCGCGGTACGGCGAGACGAAGGCGGCCAGCGTGAGCGTGCCGGCCTCCGTGAACAGCTTGGCCACCTCGCCGATGCGCCGGATGTTCTCGGTGCGGTCCGCGGGGCTGAAGCCGAGGTCCTTGCACAGGCCGTGGCGCACGTTGTCGCCGTCGAGCGTGTAGACGTGGTGCCCGCGCGCCGCGAGCAGCGACTCCACGCGGCGAGCGACCGTGCTCTTGCCCGCGCCGCTCAAGCCGGTGAACCACAGCGTCGCGCCCCGGTGCCCGTAGATCTTCGCGCGCTGCTCCGGGTCGAGCTCGCCGTGGTGCCAAACGATGTTCTCCGACTTCACCATGGTCTCCCCTTAGAGCTCGATCGCGCCTTGTCTCAGGATCTTCGGCTCCTCGCCGGTGGCATCGACGATCGTCGATGCCAGCCCGGAGGCGTAGCCGGGGACCACGACTACTTCGCTCGCGAAGTATGCCTTCACCTGCTCGGGCGTCTCCGCCGCGGGCTGGCCGGTGGGATTGCAGCTGGTGGCGGTGAGCACGTTGCCGAACAGCTGCGCGAGCTCGAGCGCCGCGCTCGGTCCGGGCACGCGGATCGAGACCGTGCCCCGGTGCACGATGCCCGGCGCGAGCTGGTGCTTGTCGCGCACGCGCACCACCAGGCTGAGCGGCCCGGGCCAGTGCCTTCGCGCGAGCTCGCGCGCCCTCTCGTTGAGCACACACTGGGCGAGCACAGTCGCGAGGTCCGGCGCCAGCAAGCCGATCGGCGCATCGCCGCGCTGCTTGATCGCGATCACGCGCGCCACCGCCTCGGCGCTACGCGCGTCGGCGAGCAGACCGTAGAGGGTCTCGGTCGGGCATGCGATCACGCTGCCTGCGCGCAGCGCCGCAACGTGAGGAGCCCAGCTCATCGGCTGCGTGCGTGATGGCCGATGTCGCGGCGGTACTGCGCGCCGTCGAAGTGGACCTGGTGCGCCACCGCGTACGCGCGAGCCGCGGCCTCGTCGATCGTCTGGCCGGTCGCCGTCACCGCCAGCACCCGCCCCCCCGCCGTCAGCACGTTCTGATGATCTGCGCGTGTGCCCGCGTGGAAGACCACCGCCTCGGCGCCCACGTTCTCGAGCCCCTGGATGTGCTTGCCGGTCTCGTACGCGCCGGGGTAGCCACCGGATGCGATCACCACGCTCAGCGCGCACGGTGCGGCCCACTTGGTCTCGACGCCCGACAGATCGCCGCGCGCGGAGCCGAGCAACAGCGGCAGCACGTCGCCGTCCCAGCGCGCCATCAGCACCTCACACTCCGGGTCGCCGAAGCGTGTGTTGAACTCCCGCACCGACGGCTCGCCGTCCTCGATCATCAGGCCGACGAACAAGGTTCCGCGGAACGGCGTGCCGCGCTTCTTCATGGTCGCCAGCGTCGGCTCGATCACGCGCTGCAGGATCTTCTGCTCGACCTCGGCCGTGACCACCGGCGGCGGTGAGTACGCGCCCATGCCGCCGGTGTTCGGCCCCTTGTCGCCGTCGCCGACGCGCTTGTGATCCTGCGCGGGCGCCAGCGCCACGTAGCGCTCGCCGTCGGACACCACGTGGTAGCTGACCTCTTGCCCGCGCAGCGTCTCTTCGATCACCACCTTCGGGCTGCCGAACGCCTTCTTGCGCATGATGTGATCGATCGCGGCGGCGGCTTCGTCCGCATCCCTGGCGACGACCACACCCTTGCCCGCCGCGAGCCCGTCGGCCTTCACGACCAGCGGACGGCCCGCGCTGCGCACGTACGCCTCGGCCTGGTCGGCGTCCTCGAACACCTTGAACGCCGCGGTCGGCACGCCGGCCTCGGCCATCAGCTCTTTGCTGAACGACTTGCTGCCCTCGAGCTGCGCGCCCTGGCGGTCGGGCCCGAACGCGAGCACACCCGCCTCGCGCAGCCAGTCGACCAGCCCGTTCACCAGCGGCTCTTCCGGTCCGACGACAACGAAGTCGATTCCGTTCGCCTTCACGGCCTTTAGCACGGCGTCGAGGTCGTTCACGCTACCGGCGAGGTTGGTGGCGATCGCGCGCGTGCCGGCGTTGCCGGGCAAGCAGAACACCTGCTTCACCTCGGGCGAGCGGCGCAGCTTCCACGCCAGGGCATGCTCGCGCGCTCCGCTTCCAACGACGAGAACCTTCATGGGCAACCTCAGTGACGGAAGTGGCGTACGCCGGTCGCGATCATCGCGATGTTCGCGGCGTCCGCGGCCGCGATCACCTCGGCATCCTTCACCGAGCCGCCGGGCTGAATGATAGCCGTCACGCCCGCGGCCGCCGCCGCCTCGACGCCGTCGGGGAACGGAAAGAACGCGTCCGACGCCAGCACCGAGCCGCGCGCCTGGTCGCCCGCCTTCTTGCCGGCGATCTCGACCGAGACGACGCGCGACATCTGGCCCGCGCCGATGCCGACGGTGCGCGTGCCCTGCGCGAGCACGATGGCGTTCGACTTCACGTGCTTGCAGACGCGCCACGCGAACTCGAGGCCTTGGAGCTCTTCGGGCGTCGGCGCGCG
>DASUME010000204.1:0-4647 GCA_036277895.1 Polyangiales bacterium | reverse complement strand
CTGGAGCTCGACAGCGCGAAGTAGCGATCGACCGTCGCGCGCTCGGGCATCGACGTGGGCGGGCCCGCGATCGCCGACGCACTCACGGCCTCGTCGACGCGCGCGGTCAGCGCGCGTACCTGCACCGGGGCGGCGGCATCGAGCTGCGCGAGATCGCCCGCGTAGACCGGCACGCGCACTTGCAGCGCGTCCACCTGAACCAGCTCGAGCAACACGGTGCCTCCTGCGACGGCCTGTCCGGGTGACACCGACAGCACGCGGATCACGCCGGCGCTCGGTGCGCGGATCGTCAGCGCCACGTCCGAGAGCAGCGGCGCGCTGCGCATCGAGCTCGCGCGTGATCGTGCCACCTCGACGTCGGCACGCAGCGTGTCGCGCGCGGCGATCGCGTCCTCGAACGCGCGCTTGGCCACCACCTTGTCCGCGCCCAGCTGCGACAGCCGCTCGACGCGCGCCTCGGCCGCCTGCAGCTGCGCCGCCGCCGCGCTCACCTCGCGCGTCGCGCGCGCCTGCAGATCGCGATCGGCGGGCGCGAAGGGCAGCAGCCGATACAGCACGTCGCCGCGCAGGATCTTGCTGCCGGGCACGAGCGAGGCGCTCGCCTCGCGCAGCTCGCCGCCCACCGGCGCCGTGACCAGCGCGGTGCGACCCGGCGGCACGATCACCTCGCCGCCTACCAGCCGCGTCGCCGGGGTCAGCATGCTCTGCACCTTCACCTGCTCGATCGCGAGCCGTGCCGAGGCCTCCTTGCGCAGCGACACCACCGGCAGCTCGCTCTCGGCGACCGGGTTGGAGACGTGCGCGGGCGCTTCGTGCGCGACCGAGCCCGTGGGCGCCTCGCACGCCAGCAGGGTGAGCAACGCGAGTACGACCCGTCTCATGGCGCTCCGATCCGCGCGCCGGTCGCGCGCTCCAGCTCCGCATCCGCACGGCGCACTTGCGCCACGAGCTCGGCCTCGCGTAGCCGCGCTTCCCCACGTCGACGCATCAGGTCGAGCACCACCAGGTACGCCTCTTCGCCGAGGCGATAGCTCTCGCTCGCGGTCTCCTGCGCGGAGACCAGCGCGGGCAACACGCGCTCGCGATAGCGCACGAGCGACGTTCGGCCCTGCGCGGCGCTGGCGTAGGCCTGCACCACCTCCAGCATCACGCGCTGCCGCGTGGCCACGGCCGCTGACGTGGTGCGCGCGATCTCGGCCTGTGCGCGCCCGCGCCCACCCGGGTTCGCACCGAAGATCGGCAAGTCGACGCGGCCGCCGAGGCGCGCCGCCAGCATGTCGGGGCGCGTCCAGTGGCCCTCCATGTACGCGGCCAGCGCGAAGATGCGCGCGCGCTCCCAGCCCGCCTGCGCACACGCCGCCAGCACGGCCAGCTCGCTCGCGCGCACGTCGGGCCGCGCGCTGCGCGCCACGGACGTCAGCGACGCCAGCGCGGGCAAGCTCACCGGCTGCTCGTCGAACGCGAGCGCGAAGCCCGGCACCTCGGCCCCGAAGCCGAGCAACGTGCGCAGCTGCGCGCGCGCGACCTCCAGCTCCGCCTCGCCGACCGCCAGCGCGTCCTGCGCGAGCTCGGCGTCGGCGCGCACCGAGAGCGCCTCGGACGGCGCGGCCTCGCCCGCCAGCACACGCTGTTCGGCCAGCTCGGCGAGGTCATTCCAGATCGCGACCAGCTCGCGTCGGATCGCGACGCGCTCCTCGGCCAGCGCGCGCACGGCATGCGCGACCTGCGTATCGCGCGCCAGGTCGAGCCCCGTCTGCACCAGCGACTCGGAGACGGACTCGAGCGTGCGCGCGGCCAGCTTCGAGCGTGTGGGCACGAGCCACAGCGAGTCGAGCGGCGCGAGCAACGTGGCCATCGCGCTGATCGGGCCGAGCGCCGCCAGCAGGCCGAGCTGCGGGTTGGTCGGGCGACGCGCCTCGTCCAGGTCCGCGCGGGCGCTGTCGAGGCGCGCGAGGTTGGCCTGGTAGGCGGGGTTGCGCGCGAGTGCGATCGCGATCGCTTCGCGTGCCGTGAGACCGTGCGCGAGCGTGCCTTGCGATCGGGGCAGGCCGTGTCGCACGGCGAGCGTGTCGGACACCCACGCGCGGTCGCGTGCGCTCTGGGCGCAGGCCATCAAGCCGATCAAGAGTCCCAGCACGGCACGTTGCACTCCCTCGTTCGTAGCGGACGCGCCCAAACAGAAACCAAATGCGGGGCGAGGCAGGGCGCGAACGCGGCTAGACTCCGACCTGATGCGACTGCTGATCGTCGACGACGATGGGGAGCTGCGCGACCTGCTGGTGCGCGCGCTGGAGCGCGACGGAAATCAGGTCACCGCGGCCGCGGACGTGGCCCAGGCGCGTGCGGCGATCGCACGAGGCCGGGTCGATCTGGTGGTGCTGGACCTGGCGTTGCCCGATGGCACGGGCATCGAGCTGTGCGAGGAGCTGCGCGCGAACGCCAGCACGTTGCCGGTGCTGATGCTCACCGCACACTCGGAGATCGGCCAGCGCGTGCGTGCACTCGATGCCGGCGCCGACGACTTCCTCGCCAAGCCGTTCGCGGTCGCCGAGCTGCGCGCGCGCGTGCGAGCGCTGGCGCGGCGTGCGGGCTCGTTGGAAGGCGCGCAGCCTGCGCTCACGTTCGACGACGTGCAGCTCGACTGCGCACATCGCCGCGTCACGCGCGCGGGCAAGGTCGTGAAGCTGACCGCCGGCGAGTGGACGATCCTGGAGCAGCTCGCCGCACATCCCCAGCGGCTCGTGAGCCGCGCGCGCCTGCTTTCGCCGGAGCTCTGGGGCGACAGCGAGATCGGCTCGGCGGCGAGCCTGGAGGTCTTGATCGGCCGCATCCGGCGCAAGCTCGGCAACGGTCTGATCCTGACGGTACGCGGGGAAGGGTACGTGCTGGAGGCGAGCGCACGATGAGCAGCTTCGTCGGCCGCGTCGCGCTCACCACCGCGCTCAGCGTGACCGTGGCGAGCGCGACGGTGGCGGGCGGCTCGGTGCTGATCGCGGACCGCACGATGCGCGTGCGTGAAGACCGCACGCTGGCAGACGCCGCGGAGACGCTCGCGATCGAGCTGCGCGAAGCGGGCGCCGACCCACGCTGGGTGGCGCAAGACGAAGCGCGCGAGGTGGAGCACGCGAGCATGATCGTCGCGGTGTTCGACGATCAGGGACGCATCGCCGGGGATCCCGCGCTGCAACGCGTCGCGTCAGGTCGCTGCCGCACGGTCGGAGCGCTGCGGACCTGCGCACGCGCCGCAGGGCACTGGCTTGCGCTGGTCGCTCGCGATCAGGCTCCACTCGACGCCCAGCGACACACCGCCATCTTTGCGGCGCTGTCCGCCACCTTGTTCACGAGCTTGCTGGGCGCGCTGGTAGCGCTCGCGGTGGCGCGCTGGGTCGCGCGTCCATGGGAGCGCCTGCGCAAGGCGGTCGAGCACGTGTCGGAGCACGACCCCGGCTCGGCCGAGCTCGGCGCCGACGAACAGCTGCTCGAGGTCGACGCCTTACGCGCGAGCCTGCGCGCGACCTTCGCCAGGTTGGCCGCGGCCATGAACACCTCACGCCGCTTCGCGAGCGATGCCGCGCACGAGCTGCGCACGCCGCTCGCGACCTTGATCGGAGAGCTGGAGCTGGTGGCCGAGCGCGCGCCTGCGGAGCTCAACGACGAGCTGGGCAAGGCGCGCCGCGTGGCAGCCCGCATGACGAGCCTGCTCGATCGCCTGCTCGTGCTCGCCCGCCCGGACGCGCTGCGCGAGCGCGAGCGTGTGGAGGCGCGCGAGCTGGTCGAGGAAGCGCTGGAGAACCTCCCTCGCGAGGCGCGCGCGCGGGTGACGCTCGACTGCCCGAGCGAGTGCGAGTCCGTGGCGCTGCGAGGCGACCGCACGCTGCTGGTCTCGGCGGTCGCCAACGCGCTGGAGAACGCGCTGAAGTTCTCGGACGGACCCGTACGCGCGGAGCTCTCGCTCGCGAGCGCGAGCGTCCAGATCGAGATCGTGGACCAGGGCCCAGGGCTCGCGGAGGCGGAGCGCGAGCGCGTGTTCGCGCCTTTCTACCGAACCGCGGCGAGCCGGGCCGGCTCGGTTCCCGGCCACGGCATCGGCCTGGCGCTGATCGCCCACGTGCTCACGCTGCACGACGGCAGCGCCACCTTCATCCCGCAAGAACGAGGCGCCCGCCTGCGCCTCACGCTGCCGACCGTCGTCTAAATTCGGCGCTCCCATCTGAGATGCGCGTGCGCGTGCGTGGAGGTGGCACACGCGCTCGTGATCACTGCGTGTGCTCATCATCCGGCTCAAGTCGCGGCCCAGATCGCCGATGATGCGAGAGCAGCTATGGGTCGAGGCATCGCGTCGCGCGTCGTTTGGAGTCCTGCCTACCTCGGCGCAATTGCCCTGGCGTGCATCGCAGCCTGCTCGCCGAGCCCTGGCGCGGACGCGGGCGTGGTGCCAGACCCGGGGGACGGCATCCTGCGCGACGACGCGGGCAACGTCTCGTACACGCAAGCCACGGTGCACGTGGCGGGCCTGGAGGGCACGGGGCTCGCGCTCACGCTCGACGGCACGCAGCAGGTCCCGGTCCCGAGTGACGGCATCTGGAAGATCCCACTCAGCGCGCCCGTGTCCTCGATCGACATCTCGATCGCGCAGCAACCCGCGGA
>DASUME010000203.1:0-3252 GCA_036277895.1 Polyangiales bacterium | reverse complement strand
GTGTTGCTGGTGTTCGCGGAGGAGCGCGTGCCGCACACCATAAGCGACGAGCACCTGCATGCGCAGCTCGGCGCGGCGTTCGTGCTCGCACGCTCCGGCCGGGGCCCGAGCTTGCGCAACCTGCGGCGCGAGGCGATCACGGTCGAAGACGCCCATCCGCTTACGGGAGCGCTGGCGCTCGCGCGCATGATCGAGCAACGCGGCGAGGGCACGCTCGCGCTCAGCGACAGCTGGTCGATCGAGGTGGCGCGATGAGCTTCCCGCCGATCGAGCAGCTTCTCCCGCATCGCCCGCCGATGTTGTGGATCGACGCCGTGACCTGGCACCACGGAGACTCCATCCGCTGCGCGCTCCAGATCCGCGATCAAGTGTTCGTGGTGAACGGCGAGGTCGATCCCGTGGTGTCGATCGAGTGGATGGCGCAGACCGTGGGCGCCCTGGTCGGTCTGTACGATCACAGCCAGGAGCAGGTGCCCCGGCCGGGTTACCTGATCGCGGTCCCGGAGGCCGAGTTCATGGTCGACCGCTTCGTGGTCGGCGACCAGCTCGACTTGCACGCGCGACGCACCTGGGGGGACTCCACGCTCGCGTCGTTCGAGGCGCGCGTCGAGCGTGACGGCAAGGTCGCCGCACGCGCTCAGCTGAGCGTGTACCGGCGCAAGCTCGGCGACAGCAGCTCGGAGGTGCCATGAGCCGCGCACTCATCACAGGCGCCAGCCGCGGGATAGGAGCGGCCATCGCCAAGGCCCTGGCCCGGGCCGGCCATCACGTGATCGTGAACTTCCGCTCGCAGCCAGCCGAGGCCGAACGGCTGTGCGAGAGCATCGCCAGCGAGGGGGGAACAGCGACGCCGGTGGGCTTCGACGTGCGCGATCGCACCGCCGTCCACGCCGCCCTGGAGGCCTTGTTGCAGGACCCCGAGCCGATCGAGGTGCTCGTGAACAACGCCGGCTACACCCGCGACAATGCGTTTCCTTCCATCCCGTTCGCCGACTGGGATGCCGTGACGCGCACCACGCTCGATGGCTTCTACAATGTCACCCAGCCGCTGGTGATGCCGATGGTACGCCGCCGGTACGGCCGGATCATCAACATCTCCAGCATCTCCGGCGTGACCGGCAATCGTGGCCAGACTCACTACGCGGCCGCGAAGGCCGGCCTGATCGCGGCCACCAAGTCGCTCTCCAAGGAGCTCGGCAAGCGCCGCATCACCGTGAACGCCGTGGTGCCGGGCTTGATCGACACCGACATGCTGAAAGGTGCTCCGCTCGACGAGATCATGAAGCAGATCCCGCTCGGCCGACTGGGCCAGGCGGAAGAAGTCGCCGACCTGGTAGCGTTCTTGGCTAGCGCCAAGGCCGCCTACATCACGGGCCAGGCGATCGGCATCAACGGAGGGTTGGCATGAGTCGGACTCGGGTCGTAATCACGGGGATCGGACTCGCCACGCCCATCGGGCACACGCTGCGTGCTTGCTCGGGCGCGCTGCGCGAAGACCGCCACGCGATCGTGAGCATGCCCGAGTGGGCAGACGTGCAGCACCTGCAGACGCGGCTCGCGGCGCCGATCAAGAACCTCGCGCTCGACTACCCGCGCAAGAAGACGCGCACCATGGGTCGCGTCGCGCTGTTGAGCTTGTACGCCACCGAGCAGGCGCTGAAGGAAGCGGGCCTCGACGAGGGCGCGTTGACCTGCGGCAACGTGGGCGTCGCGTACGGAAGCACCTCCGGCTCGTCGAGCGCCAACGAGGAGTGGAGCCGCAAGATGTTCTCGCGCGGCCTCGCCGGTGTGCAGTCGACCGAATACATCAAGTTCATGAGCCACACCTGCGCCGCGAACCTGGCGATCTACTACGGCATCACCGGCCGCGTGATCTCCACCTGTTCCGCGTGTGTCTCCAGCTCGCAGGCGATCGGCCAGGCGTACGAGGCGATCCGCGCGGGCGTGCAAGACGTGATGATCGCGGGCGGCGCCGAGGAGATGCACTTCAGCCACGCCGCCATCTTCGACATCATGTTCGCGGCCAGCCGCAAGAACGATCAGCCCGAGCTCACGCCGCGCCCGTTCGACAAGGGCCGCGATGGGCTGGTGATCGGCGAAGGCGCCGGCACGCTCGTCCTGGAGAGCTACGAGCACGCGCGCGCACGCGGCGCGCACATCTACGCGGAGCTGCTCGGCTACGGCACCAACTGCGACGGCACGCACGTGACCAATCCGTCTGCCACCGGCATGGCCGGCGCGATGCGCCTCGCGCTCAAGGACGCGCAGCTGCCCGCCGACAAGATCGACTACATCAACGCGCACGCCACGGCGACCGAGGTGGGCGACATCGCGGAGAGCCGCGCCACCGCCGAGGTGCTCGGCGCGCACGTGCCGATCAGCTCCACCAAGAGCTTCACGGGGCACACACTCGGTGCGTGCGGCGCGATCGAGGCCGCATTCTGCATCGCGATGATGCAGGAGGGCTTCCTGGCTCCCAACCGCACGCTCGACCACGTGGATGAGCGCTGCGCGCGACTCGACTACATCAGCAAGGAGCCGCGAGCGGCCAAGCCGCGCATCACCATGAGCAACAACTTCGCATTCGGCGGCATCAACACCTCGCTCATCCTCGGCCTGCCATGACCGACGTGATCATCGTCGGCGCCGGCCCCGGTGGCGCCACGGCCGGGACGTTCTTGGCGCGCCAGGGCCACGCGGTGCTGTTGATCGACAAGGAAGACTTCCCGCGCTTCCACATCGGCGAGTCGCTGTTGCCGATCGACCTGGCGCTATTCGACAGGCTCGGGCTCGACATGAGCGGCTTCCTGTACAAGGGCGGCGCCGAGTTCTTCGACGAGCGCACCGGCGATCACGCGACGTACCTGTTCGAGCAAGGCCTGCCCGGCTGCCCCGGCTACGCGTACCAGGTGGAGCGCGCCAAGTTCGATCATGCCGTGCTCCAGGCCGCGCGCGAGGCCGGCGCCAAGTTCGAGCAGACGCGCGTCAGCCAGATCGTGCCGGATGCACAGGGTGTGAACGTCGAGACCGCGAACGGCACCTTCCGCGCGCGCTATGTGATCGACGCCACCGGCCAGGACGCGTTGCTCGCGCACCGCGAGAAGTCGATGCGCCGGATCGAGGACTTCGGGCTCGCCGCCGTGTTCCGCCACTTCGACGACCTCAGCGACGAGGTCTGGCAAGAGCTCAGCGTCGCGGGCAAGGGCAACATCCGCGTCCTGATCGTCGAGGATGGCTGGGTGTGGTGCATCC
>DASUME010000202.1:0-7795 GCA_036277895.1 Polyangiales bacterium | reverse complement strand
GCCGTCCTTGTCCTCGGCTTCGTTGGGGCACTTGTCGTTGACGTCGAGCACACCGTCACCGTCGTTGTCCGGATCGGGGCAGCCGTCTTCGTCCTCGAAGCCGTCTCTGTCCTCGGCTTCGTCGGGGCACTTGTCGCTGGCGTCGAGGATGCCGTCGCCGTCGTTGTCCGGGTCGGGGCAGCCGTCTTCGTCCTGGAAGCCGTCCTTGTCCTCGGCTTCGTTGGGGCACTTGTCGTTGACGTCGAGGATGCCGTCGCCGTCGTTGTCCGGATCGGGGCAGCCGTTGCTGTCCTCGAAGTTGTCCTTGTCCTCCGGATCGTCCTTGCACTGATCGTCTTTGTCCTTGATGCCGTCGTGATCGCGGTCGCGATCGGGCGGGATCATGTAGCCGAGCATGCCGATCACGCGCCACGAAGGGGTGCCCACGCCGTGGGTGAGCCCGCCGCCGGCGCCGAAGCCGATCATGAAGCCTTCCTCGCGGAACAGCTTGATGCCGCCGAGGGCCTCCATCGGCGTGTGCTCGCGCTGGGCGAAGTGCTTGAACGTCGAGTTTCCAAACCACTCACCGTACAGACTCAGGCGCGTGGGATCGTCGGCCAGGAAGTCGTAGCTCAACCCGAGGCCGTAGAGCAGCTCCTGGTTGATGTTGTAGTTGTCGAGGAACTCCGCCTTGCGGAAGCCCGCGCCGACGTTGGGCGTGATGTGGAACCGGCGCTTCTTGTCGGGCCGGATGTCCGCCACCAACGAGACCCGGAAGGTGGGCTTCTCTTCGCCCTGCAAGACGGAGTTCTTGTCGGCCCAGTCGGAGCTCGGCAAGCCGAGCTGGCCTTGCACACCGAGTGCGAACGCGTCGTCGTACTCGCCGAGCAGCCGAACACGAGCGCCGAGGCTGATGTTCTGCAGCCCCGCGCCGTCCGCGGCCAGCTGTGGGATGCGATCGCCGGACATGATGAAGCTGACCGGCACGTGCACGTAGAAGATCGCGCGGTCGTAGATGCTCAACGAAGCGAGCAGGTGGCCGACCAGGTGCTTGTGCACGATGTCGTTGGTGACGGTGTTGCCGTCTCCGAGATCGGACTCGTACACGAGCGGATTGCGCGCGTAGTCGAGCTGCAGCTGCGCACCGACACTCAGGTGTCCGTGTGCGTCAGGTCTGCTGATCGCGAAGCCGTCCGTCGTGACGGGGGCGGGATAATAACGTTCGAGCGTGAGCTGTGCGCGCGCCAGACCCGGCGCGAACCAGGCCAGAAACAGGACCACCACCCACCAACTTCTCAGCGCTTGCGTCGACGCCATGGAATCCCTCCAAGAGCTACGAGCGTCCATGACGCGCCGTAGCCCATCCCCTCGTTTCGATCCGTCAGCGCGCAGCCGCTCGCCGCTGCGCTCGTCGCCTGCATCCACCAGCGGCACGCTGGCCTCGCCAGCGTCGGCGCGCGTCCCTCGCGCCGCGTCTGGAGCGCCACCTTCGGTCTCCAGGAAGTCGGGCGCCTTCGCGCGTCGGCGGCCGGTCGCCGTCGTCATCGCTGTCGAGCTGGTCGTCTGCGCAGCGTTCATGGACCTCCCCGAACTGTGGGCCCATCGCTTCGAATACGACGACGATCCACCCACGCGATCGATATGAGAAACGGATGACCGAAAAGAATCAAGCATGGCTAACGAACTGAGTACTCCGTAGATCTTTGCCTTACCTCAGTTGTGGACGTCCGATCTCACGGTCGGTGTTTCCCACTGTGGAACGCTTGCGGCGCCTGCGAAGCGCTGCCAGCGCGATCAGCAACCACGTGCCCTCGACGCCGCGCTCGTGCAGCCCGCAGCCGCCGCCGCCTGCGAGCCCGGAGCGACCGCGCCGGCCGCTGTCCGCATCCTCCGGCTCCGCGTCGCGCGTCGGCGTGACGGTCGCGTCCTGACGCGGCCGCGCCGCATCGAGCACCTGCCTGCCCGCGTCCTCGATGCCAGCTTCGGGCAGCGAGTTGCCACCTTCGAGATAGTCCGGGATGCCGTTGCCGTTCTTGTCGGGGTCGTTGCCGCCCTCGTACTCGCGGGAATCAGGGATGCCGTCGCCGTCGGAGTCCGGGTCGAGCCAGGGTGGGATGCCGTCGCCATCGAGATCCGGCACGCCGCCGTCACCCAGGCGCGAGTCCTCGATCTCTTTCTTGGTCGGGATGCCGTCGCCGTCGTCGTCGTCATCCAGGTAGTCGGGGGTGCCGTCGCCGTCCGTGTCGCGGGCATCGCTCGGGTTGCCGTCGCCGTTGGCATCGGGCGCTTCGCTCGCCGTGGTCAGCGTGTCGCCGTCGTCATCGGTGTCGAGGTGGTCGAAGGTGCCGTCGCGGTCGGTGTCTTTGCGCGCGCCGCTGCGCAGCTCGTAGCGCGTCAGCACACCATCGCCGTCGTCCTCTGGATCGTTCCAGTTCTGCAGGCCGTCGCCGTCCGTGTCCTCGCACTCGAGCTTCCCGGCGGGGCACTCCACCGCAGTCGGGATGCCGTCGCGGTCGTCGTCCTCGGGTTGCACGTTGGGCTGCACGTAGTCGGGCACGCCGTCGTCGTTGCTGTCGCCGTCGCCGAAGTTCTCGGCTGCGTCGGTGGAGCCGTCATCGTCGCTGTCGAAGTCGTACCAGTTGGCGATGCCGTCGCTGTCGACGTCGTCGCCGTACGCATTCGCCTCCTCACGCTCCTGCTCCGTGCTGCGACCGTCCTCGTCGTCATCCGGGTCGAGGTAGTCGGGCAGACCGTCTTCATCGAGATCGCGCGCGTCCGCGGGATCGCCATCTCCGTTCGGGTCGGAGTGTTCGTCGCGGGTCGGGATGCCGTCCTCATCGTCGTCCGCGTCGCGGAAGTCGGGCAGCCCGTCGGTGTCGTGATCCACACCGTCCGGCTCGCGCTCGTGGCCGTCGAGCAGGCCGTCGCCGTCGGTGTCGCAGCGCTGGTTGAGCGGCTCGTACGTGAACTGGCTGGTCGAGCTCGCGGCGCGGCACACGCTGCAGGCGTCGTTGGGCGCGGGAGCTCCCTCGCTGAAGCACTGGTTGCCGATCGCGCAGCCCACGGTGACGCTGACGGTGCAGCTGTCACTCGACTCGTCGCACGTCTCCTGCGTGCAGCCGAGGCCGTCGTTCGGGCAACGCGTGCCGCTGCCCACGCACGCGCCGCTGCCGTCGCAGCGATCGAGCGGCGTGCAGAACTGGCCATCGTTGCAGAGCGAGCCCAACAGCGCAGGCGACCAGCTGGTGGTCGAGCGCGTGGGATCGCACAGCCGGCACGGTCCGTCCGGACCGGGTGCGCCCGCGAGCACGCAGCTGCCATCCACGTTGCAGCCGCCCGCGACCGTGTGGGTGCAGGCGCGCGACTGTTCGTTGCACGCGTCGGTCGAGCAGCTGACGCCGTCGTCGCACGCTTGCAGCGTGCCGGTGCACGCGCCGAGCGCATTGCAGCTGTCGCCGGTGGTGCAGAACAGCCCGTCGTCGCAGCTGCTGCCCGCGGGCCGCAGCGACCACGCCGCCGGGTTGCGCGTGGGATCGCAGACCGAGCAGGAGTTGTTCGGGTCGAGCGTGCCCGCGGCGAGGCAGGTGCCGAGGATGCCGCAGCCGGTGATGCCCGTGCGGCAGCTGTCGCTGAGCTCGTCGCAGAAGCTGGAGCACGTGCCGCCCGTCGAGCAGCTGCGCAGCGTGCCCGCGCAGCTGCCTTGGCCGTCGCAGGCATCGTTCTCCGTGCAGTACAGGCCGTCGGAGCAGCTGACCGCGATCGGCTTGTTGCTCCACACGCTGTTGCTGAGCAGCGGGTTGCAAGTACGGCAGTTGTTGAGCGGATCGGTGACGCCGCTCGGGTAGCAGGTGCCGTCGACGAAGCAGCCGGTGTCCACGGTCGACACGCAGCGGTCGCCGAGCTCATCGCACACGTCTGCCGTGCAGGTGTTGCCATCCGAGCAGCTGCGCGGCGTTCCGACGCACAGACCGGCCGCGTTGCAGGTCTCGGTCTGCGTGCAGAACAGGCCGTCGTTGCAGGCCGTACCGGTTGCCACCAGGCTCCAGGCGGTGGTCGAGAGCACGGGGTTGCAGGTGCGGCAGGCGTTGCTCGGGTCGAGGCTGCCCGCGGCGCGGCACACGCCGTCGATCGTGCAGCCCGTCAGCGCGCCCACGCACGCGTCCTGGGTCTCGTTGCACACGCTGAGGCAGCTGCCACTTCCGCCGCAAGCGCGCGGCGCGCCGAGGCACGAGCCGAGCGGGTTGCAGACGTCACCCGTGGTGCAGTACAGGCCGTCGTCGCAGCTCGTCCCGCTCGCGCGGTTGCTCCACCCGTAGCGGTTGAGGCTCGGGTTGCAGGCGTGGCACGGGTTCGCCGGATCCGCGCTTCCGCTCGGGATGCACAGGCCGTTGATCGAGCAGCCGTCGAGGTCGTCGCGGCAGCGGTCCTGCGCCTCGTCGCACATCGTGTCGCAGGCGTCGCCGCTGTTGCAGTTTCGCGGGGTGCCCGCGCAGACGCCGTCGAGGTTGCAGGCGTCGAGTACGGTGCAGAACTGGCCGTCGTCGCACGGGCTCGCGGGCAGCTTGTTGGTCCAGCTGGTGGTCGAGAGCAAGGGCTGGCAAGCGCGGCACGGGTTGCTCGGGTCGGGCGTGTTGGCGCCGATGCACTGGCTTCCGATCAGGCAACCGGTGGTCACCAGCGAGCCGCAGCGATCGTTGAGCTCGTCGCAGCTGTCGGTGGTGCAGCTCGCGCTGTCGGCGCAGTTGCGCGGCGTACCGAGGCAGGTGCCGAGCGGTCCGCACGCGTCGCCGGTGGTGCAGAACAAGCCATCGTCGCAGGCGACGCCCTGCGTGCCCGCGCTGTAGCCGGTGGTCGAGATCAGCGGGTTGCAGATCTGGCAGCCGTTGAGCGGGTTGGCGGTACCTTGCGAGACGCAGGCGCCCCCGATCAGGCAGCCCAGGATGTTGCTGCGGCACTGGTCGGTGAGCTCGTCGCACACGCTGCTGCAGCCGGTGCCGCCCGGATCACACACGCGCGTCGCGCCGGTGCACAGGCCGGCGCCGTTGCAGCTGTCGGGGGTGGTGCAGAACAGGCCGTCGTCGCAGCTGGTGCCCATCGCCTTCGGCGACCAGGTGGCGGTCGAGACGGCCGGGTTGCAGGTCAGGCAGGGGTTGAGCGGGTTGCTCGCGCCGGGCGCCACGCACTGGCCGAGGATCAAGCAGCCGCTGCCGAGCGTGGACACGCAGCTGTCGGCCATCTCGTCGCAGGAATCCGTGGTGCACGAGAACAGGTCGGCGCAGCTGCGCGCGGTCGTGGCGCACGCGCCCGCGCCGTTGCAGGCGTCGCCCACGGTGCAGAACTGGCCGTCGGTGCAAGGCGTGCCGGCGACCTTGTTGCTGTAGGTACTGGTCGAGAGCAGCGGGTTGCAGCTGCGGCAGCTGTTGCTCGGATCGTCGGTGCCTGCGAGCACACACTGGCCGGCGATCACGCAGCCGAGGTTGACCAGGCTGGTGCAGCGATCGAGCGTCTCGTCGCACGCGTCCACCGTGCAGAGCAGTCCATCATTGCAGTCGCGCGGAGCTCCGAGGCAGATGCCCGCGAGCGTGCAGGTGTCCACGCCCGTGCAGTACAGGCCGTCGTTGCACGACGCGCCCACCGCACGCGGTGTGTAGGCGGTCGCCGATTGTTCCGGCGTGCAAGCCATGCAGCCGTTGTTCGGATCGCTGACGCCGGCCGCGACGCACACGCCGCCGATCAGGCACTGCTGCGAGGCGAGCGTGCTGGTGCACTGATCGTTGGTCTCGTCGCAGGTGTCGTTGGTGCAGCCGAGCGCGTCGGCGCAGTTGCGCGCGGTGCCCGTGCAGACGCCGGACACGTTGCAGGTGTCGTTCTCGGTGCAGTACAGGTTGTCGTTGCACGTGCTGCCGACGCTGACCTTGTACGGCGCGCTGGCGGTCACGGACATCTCGCCCAGCTTTACGCCGAGCCCGTTCAGGAGTGGGTCGACGACGCCGGTGAGCACCCCGCTGAGTAAGGTGTCGAGCAGACCTCCGGTCGACTTGAGCGTGTTGGTCACCAGCGTCAGCAGGTTCCCGAGCAGGCCATTGAGCAGACTCGTGACCGGTCCGAGGTTGCCCGAGAACGTACTGATCGAGACCTGAAGGTTGCTGAGCAGCGTGCTCACGAGCGTGCCCGCGAAGCCCGCAGACGTGGTTGCAGTCAGCGTCTTCGGGTACGGCGCCGCGAAGTTGAGCGCCTTGGCGGTGGGTGTGGCGCCGAGCGCGTAGCCCTTGGCGCTGACGGTGGCCGTCAGATCGATGCCCAGCAACACCAGGCTGAGGTTGGCGACGACCGCCGGCGTGAGCTCGTTGACCGGATCGATCGGCGTGCCGCGGTCGATGAAGTTCGCGTTGGAAATCGTGCCCAGGTACAGCTCGGCCACGCCGGGCGTCGCCTGCACGGTCAGCGTGCCCAGGGCTGCGTTGATCGCGCTGATCGTGCCGGACGCGCGCGAGACGGCCGCGACGATGTCGAGCTTGGTCAGGTCGAGCCGCAGCGTGGTGAGCGGCGGCAGGTTCAAGTTGACGCCGAGCGCGTTCAGGTTGAGGTGGATGCGCAGCCGGATGCCGGCCGAGTAGAACTGCGTTCCCACCGGGCCACACGCCATCACGGCGGGCTCGATCACCACCAGCGAGAGATCGAGCGTGGACACGTTGCCCAGGCCCACGTCGCTGCCGTTGAGGCTCACGCTGCGCAGCGAGGCCACGTTCTTCTCGTTGAACGTGCTGGCGCTGCCGGTCACCAGGTCCAGCAAGTTGATCTGGTTGTTCGCCAGCGGCCCCGAGCGCGTGTCCACCTTCAGCAGGTCGCCGAGCTTGATGCTCTGCGTGTTCACGCTGGCGGTCTGCAAGCGCAGCTTGTCGAGCGCGGCCGCCGCGGCCGGGTTGGCGTTGTTCGTGTTCACCACCAGCGAGCCCGCCGTCAGCAGCGTGTTCACCGGCACGTTGACGTTCAGCGCACCGTTGGCGTCCGTGCCGATGCCCGCGTTGTTGAGCGCAGTCAGCAGGCTGGAGAGCGAGACGTTCGCGTTGGCCAGCGCCTGATGGTCCGCGACCGTCAGATCGACGGCCTGGCCATTCGGCAGCCCCAACAGTCCGGTCATGGTCGCGTCGAGCAGCGCGCTCTGCTGTGTGCTGACGGTGGCGAGCGCCGCGGAGGCCTTCACGCACGCTTCGTCTGCACACTGCGCTTCGACTGGCGATACTGCGGACGCAAGCCAACCCACAAGGAGTGCGGTGAGCACGACCCTCATAGCGATCCCCCGGTGCGCTGCTCGGAGCCCGAAGGAGCGAAGCCCTCGCCTCAGCCACGCAGGAGCTATGAGACCCAGTCGAGTCCGTCAGCGTCAAGCTTCGCTGGGCCGATCTGGGCTAGCCGAACTTTCTCTGACACGCGTTTGGGGCAGCTCGGGTGACGGTCATGCGCGCGCGAAACAGTGCGCCGATATACGCATAAAAGGGGAAGCGCAGTTCCCAAGCGGCAACGCCGACGGACCGACGGTTCCCACTTGCGATATGCGCCTACAAATCGACCGTCACGCGCTCAGGACGGTCGCTCGACGCGCGGCGCTTCGCTGGGCACGAGCGGCTCGGCGGACTGCACGCGGTTGCGGCCCGCTTGCCGCGCGGCGCCCAGGGCTTGCTCGGCGCGCGCGCGCAGGCTGTCGCCCTGCAGATCGTCCGTGGAGGTGAGCTGTGCGACGCCCACGCTCGCCGTCAGCTTGGTCGCGCCCTCCGAGGCGTCGAAGAACACGTGCTGCGAGAGCCCCTTGCGCAGC
>DASUME010000201.1:0-5106 GCA_036277895.1 Polyangiales bacterium | reverse complement strand
GCGCGTAGCTGCTCAGCGTCAGGCTGAGGTCGGTGCCCCAGATCAAGTGCTTGCTGATCGACGCACCGTAGTCGATGCGCCGGATGCGGTTGATGCGCACCGAGCCGGAGCCGCCGCCGCCGAACACGTTGCTGGTGGCGTTCTGCTGTCCACTCGCGGTCGCGCCGATCACCGCGTCGTACTGGGCCTCGTTGCCGAGCAGATCCCAGCGTGCGCTCTCCAGCTGCAGCATCGCCGCCTTCAACGACGGGTTGTGCGCGCGCGTCTCGTTCACCACCTCGCGCACGCTCAGGCCCTGCGCGTGCGCCGCGCCGCAGAGCAACCACGCAAGGAGTACCCACTTACTCATGACGCAACGCCTCGATCGGGTTCAAGCGCGCCGCCTTGCGCGCCGGCAAGAAGCCGAACAGCACGCCGACCACCCCCGAGAAGATCACCGCCAGCACCACCACCTCCGGCAAGAACGTGAACGGCACGCCGATCGCCTGCCCCGCGAAGTACGAGCCACCGAGCCCGAGGATCGTGCCCAGGATGCCGCCCAGCACGCAGAGCACGATCGCCTCCACCAAGAACTGCAGCATCACCTCGTGGGTGCGCGCCCCGATCGCGAGCCGGATCCCGATCTCGCGCGTGCGCTCGGTGACCGACACCAACATGATGTTCATGATCCCGATCCCGCCGACGATCAGGCTGACCGCCGCCACGGCACCGAGCAGCGCGGTCAGCACGCCGGTGACCGTCTGCAGCGTCTGCACGATCTCGCGCGTGTCGTGCACCGTGAAGTCGTCCACCTGGCCGTCCGCCACCCGGCGCCGCTCGCGCAGGAGCGACGCGATCTGCTGCTTGGCGCGGTTGGTCTGCGACTCGTCCACCACGCTGACCGCGATCGCGCCCACGTCGCGGTTGCCCGCGATCCGGCGCTGAAACGCCGACAGCGGCATCAGGATGTAGTCGTCCATGTCCATGCCGAACGTCGACTGCCCCTTGGCGCGCGTCAGCCCGATCACCAGGCACGTCACCTTGCCGAGCCGGATCGAGGCACCCAGCGGCGAGTCCGCGCCGAACAGCTCGCGGCGCACGGTCGCGCCGATCACGCACACCGGCTGGCCGCCCGAGACCTCCACGTCCGCGAAGATGCGGCCGAGCTCGATCTGCGTGTTGCGCACCGTGAAGTACTCGTTGGTGGTGCCCATCACCGAGGTGTTCCAGCTGCGGTTGGCGGACACGGACAGCACACCGCGCGATGAAGTCGGCGCCACCGCTGCCAGCACGTTCACGTCGCGCGTCAGCGCCTTCACGTCCTCCAGCGTGAGCGGCGCAGCGGTGACGTTGGAGGGACCCCGCCGCTGTGCGCCCGGCATGATGGTCAGCATGTTCACGCCCATGCTGGACACCTCGTTGGTCACCTTCTCGCTCGCGCCGCGCCCGAGCGTGACCAGCGCGATCACGGCCGCCACGCCGATCACGATCCCGAGCATGGTCAACACCGAGCGCAGCGTGTTGCGGCGGATCTCGCGCAGCGCCATCAGCACCGTCGTCAGCACCATCGCCATCAGGCCTCGACCCGCTCGTCGCGCTCGACGCGGCCGTCGCGAAAGGTCACCCGGCGCGACGCGAAGGCCGCCACGTCCGGCTCGTGCGTGACCAGCACGATCGTGATCCCACGCCCGCGGTTGAGCTGCACCAGCAGCTCCATGATCTCGACCGTACGCGCGCTGTCGAGGTTGCCGGTGGGCTCGTCGGCCACCAGCAGCGAGGGCTCGGTGACGATCGCGCGCGCGATCGCGACGCGCTGCTGTTGGCCGCCCGAGAGCTCCGCCGGCGTGTGGTGCTCGCGCCCCTGCAGGCCCACGTCGGCGAGCGCCCTGTAGGCCTGCGCCCGCCGCTCCTTTCCCTTCATCCCGCGGTAGATCAGCGGCAGCTCCACGTTCTCCAGCGCAGTCGTGCGTGCGAGCAGGTTGAAGCCCTGGAACACGAAGCCGAGGTAGTGGCGCCGCAGCAGCGCCAGCTGATCGAGCGACAGCCCGTTCACGTCCACGCCGCGGAACAGGTACGCGCCCTGCGTGGGCCGATCGAGACAGCCGAGCACGTTCATGCACGTGCTCTTGCCGGAGCCGCTCGGCCCCATCACCGCCACGAACTCGCCGGCCTCGATGCGCATGTCCACGCCGTCGAGCGCGCGCACCTCGGACTCGCCACGGCCGTAGATCTTGAACACGCCGCGCAGCTCCATCAGCGCGTTCACTTGCGACCTCCGGGCGGGCCGAAGCCGCTCGACGCCGCCGCGGGCAGGATCGCGTCCGTGACCAGCTCCTGGCCCTCCTTCAGCGCGCCCTCCCGGATCTCGGTCAGCCGGCCATCGCTGACGCCGGTCTTGACCGGGATCGGCTCCGGCTTGTCGCCGCGCAGCGCCCACACCCGGTGCTCACCCGGCTTGGCGATCTGGCTCGGCTCCAGCTGCGCGGGTGCAAAGCGCAGCGCCGCGTTCGGCACGCCGAGCACACCGTGCCGCACGTCCGACACGATGGTCGCGGTGGCCGTCATGCCCGGTCGCAGCAGCAGCTCGTCGTTGTTGACCTCGAGCACCGCCTCGTAGGTCACCACGTTGTCTTCCTCGTGCGGTTCGTTGCGCAGCGAGAGCACCTTCGAGGGAAACGTCTTCTCCGAGTACGCATCGACCGTGAAGCTGGCGGCCATGCCCTCGCGCACGCGCCCGATGTCCGCTTCATCCACGTAGACCAGCAGCTCCATGCGCCGCAGGTCCTCGGTGAGCTTGAACAACACCGGCGTCGAGAAGCCGGCCGTGATCGTCTGCCCGGGCTCCACCGAGCGCGCGAGCACGATGCCGTCGATCGGCGACAGGATGCGCGTCTTTTGCAGCGTCGAGCGCTGCGAGCCGAGTGTGGCCTTGGACACCGTGGCGGTGGCTTCCGCGCTGAGGAGCGTGGCCTCGGCGCGCTCCAGCGCGGCCTCGCTCGCCTCCAGGTCCTTCTGCGAGAGCAGCCCGTCCTTGGCCTCGCGCGCGGCGCGCTCACGCGTCTGCCGCGACTCCAGCAGCGTGGCCCTGGCCTGCCGGATGTTCGCCTCGGCCTCGCGCACGCGCGCGGTCGACTCGTCGACCGCCATCTGCGAGCGCTCGGGGTCGATCACGGCCAGCAGCTGTCCCTTCGTGATGCGGGCGTTGTAGTCGACCAGCACCTCGGTCACGCGCCCGGTGACCTCCGCGCCGACCTCGACCGTGCTGCGACCGTTGAGCGTACCGGTGGCGCTGACCACGACCTGGATGTCGCCGCGCACCACCTTGCCCTGCTCGTAGCGAGGTCGCATCGCCAGCGCTCGCTCGGCGAGCCAGTGCCGCACGCCGAAGCCCAGCGCCGCAACTGCGAGCACCGTCACGACGAGCCAGAGCCAGCGTCGGTTGTTCCGGGCGCCGTCGCCCATGCCCAGGGTCAGCAGTACGTCTCGGTCTCCCGCATCGGGTCGTTCGGCCATCGCTCCGATAGGGTAGACGGGCTACGTGTTGAATCCACCGCTCGCCGGATGAAGAAGTGTGAACTGTGAGGCAACGGAACGTGGGGCGGCGTCGCGGCGCCGCCTGGGGAGGCAGGTAGTCTTGCGTGGCTGTGCTACCGAATCGAACGCGCCCTGCGGCAGACTGCACCAAGTGGGCGCGCTGCCAAGTTGCGACGAACTCGCCCAGGTCGTGGTGTTCGTGCATCACTGCGCGCAGGTCCGTTGCTAAGATGCCCTCGAACGAGCGATGAGCGCTGACGCCCGAAAGCTGACTAGCGAGCCCCCCGCCTCGAGCGCGGCGCAGGTGCGTGCGCTCGGCGAGCGCGTACGATCGTTGGAAGCGGAGATCGCGCGCCTGCACCAGGTCGAACGCGATGCCGCCCACGGTCACTTGAGCGCCGCCGAGCGCCAGTTCCGCCGCATCGTGGAGACCACCGCCGAGGGCGTGTGGACCGTGGATGCAGCCAACCTGACCACGTTCGTGAACGAGGCGATGGCCCGCATGCTCGGCTACCTGCCAGCGCAGATGATCGGCCGCCACATGTTCGAGTTCCTGCCCGAAGACGTGCGCGATCGCGCGCAGCAGAACACGGAGCGCCGCATCGCGGGCATCCGCGAGGTGCACGACTTCCCGCTCTGCCACCGCGACGGCCACGAAGTGTGGACGATCATGACCACCAGCCCGATCGAAGACGACGCCGGTGGTTACCAGGGCGCGCTGGCCATGGTCACGGACGCGACCGAGAAGCGGCGCGTCGAGCGCGAGCGCTCGGAGCTCACCGCGCGCATGCTGGAGAGCCAGAAGACGGAGAGCCTCGGCGTGCTGGCCGGGGGCATCGCGCACGACTTCAACAACCTGCTCGCCGCGATCATGGGGCACGTGGAGATCGCCAGCCAGGAGGTCAGCACGCAGCGCTCGCGGACCGCGCTCAGCAACGCGCTCACGGCGGCGCAGCGTGCGGCCGGCCTGACCCGCCAGCTGCTCGACTACTCGGGCCGCGGCGAGGTCGCACTGCGCCCGCTGGGTCTGGCCGCGCACAGCACCGAGCTGGTCGAGCTGCTGCGCGCGTCGATCCCGAAGCGCGTCTCGATCGAGCTCAACACGCCGGACCCCTCGCTGACGGTGATGGCCGATCCGGATCGCCTCCAGCAGGCGACCATGAACCTCGTGATCAACGCGGCCGAGTCGTACGGCACCAGCGCCGGCATCGTGCGCGTGGAGGTCGGCTTCGAAGAGGTCGGACCCGCGGGCCTGCCCTGGCTGCGCTCGCCGGACCCGGTCCGACCGGGCGAGTACGTCTACCTCGAGGTGCGCGACCAGGGTGTGGGCATGGACGAAGGCACGCTCAAGCGCGTGTTCGAGCCTTTCTACACGACCAAGACGACCGGCCGCGGGCTCGGGCTCGCCGCCACGCTCGGCATCGTGCGCACGCACGGCGGGCACCTGACGGTGCGAAGTAGGCTGGGCGCAGGTACGGCGTTCCGCGCATACTTCCCGCTCTGCCGTGAAGCCGAGGAGCCGGTCGTGAGTGAACCCGTGAAGCCCACGCCCCGCTTCGAGCCGCGCGCGCGCACGCTGCTGGTGGTGGACGA
>DASUME010000200.1:0-3151 GCA_036277895.1 Polyangiales bacterium | reverse complement strand
GCGCCTCGCCTCGCGCGCGTTTTACTGGCTGTTCAACCACGTCGCGGAGCTGCCGATCGAGCCGGGCGCACCCGAGTTCTTCGCGCTCTCGCGGCGCGCTCGCGAGGCGTTGGCGCGTATGCCGGAGCAGCGTCGTTTCTTGCGCGGCATGGTGGCGTGGATCGGCTTCTCGCGGGCGCACGTGCCGTACCGGCCGCCGGCGCGCGTGGGCGGTCGCTCGAAGTACACCTTCGCGCGCATGTGGGGGTTCGCGGCCGACGCGCTGTTTGGCTTCTCCAGCTTCCCGGTGCGCGCGATCGTCGCGGTCGGCGCGCTCTGCATGCTGGCCGGTGCGGGGCTGCTGGGCGGGGCGCTGATCACGTGGGGCTCCATGCTCGGCGGCGTGCTGGCGATCGCCGGAGTGGTAACGGCGCTTGCGGGGCTCCAGCTCGGGGCGCTCGGCGTGATCGGCGGCTACGTGGCGCGCAGCTTCGAGGCCAGCCGCGGGCGCCCGCTGTACTTGCTCAAGCAAGCGCCCGACGAGCACGGCGAGCCGCGCTTGATCGAGGTCAAGCGCAGCGCCGTAGGGGGGTAGATTTCGGGCTCGTGCGCGCTATCACGCGGGCATGGCCGAGACCATCTTCAGCAAGATCCTGCGCGGCGAGATCCCGTCTCACAAGGTGTACGAAGACGACCTCGTGTTCGCGTTCCTCGACATCGGGCCGCTCAGCCCGGGGCACCTGCTGGTGATCCCGAAGCAAGAAGTGGCGACCGTGGACCAGCTCTCCGATGAGTCGGCCGCGGCGATCGGACGTGTGCTGCCGCGGCTCGCGCGCGCGCTGATCAAGGTCAGCGGCACCAAGGACTACAACATCCTGCAGAACAACGGCGCGCCCGCGCACCAGGCCGTGTTCCACGTGCACTTTCACATCATCCCGAAGTACCCGGATGGGCGCGGGCTCGGCTTGGTCTGGAACACGATCAAGCTCGAAGACGGCAAGGAGCTCGCCGCACAAATCGTGAAGAACCTGTAACCTCGTCCGTCGCAGCAGCTGCTGCCCCAGAGAATAGTTCCTCGAACCACAACGGTTGAGAGCGCGACCATGACCAAAACCTTGCGTGTGTTCTGTATCGCCACCTTGTGTCTGGGATCCCTGCTCCTGCCCACGCGCCTGCAGACGCCTGCCAGCGCGGCCGGAGAGACCACGATCCGCATGGCCACCATCGCGCCCAAGGGCAGCAAGGCCGAGCGCATCCTGCGCGCATGGGACATGTCCGTGAAGGAGAAGACCGGCGGGAAGGTGAAGTTTCAGTTCTACCCGGGTGGCATCGCGGGGGACGAGCGCGACGTGCTGCGCAAGATGAAGGTCAACCAGCTCGACGCCACCACGCTGACCTCGGTCGGCCTGGGCCAGATCGTGCGCTCGGCTTCGGTGCTGCAGGTGCCGGGCATGTTCAAGAGCTACTCGGACCTGAACGCCGTGCGCGCCACGATGGACGCCGAGTGGCGTGCGGAGTTCGACAAGGCCGGCTACCAGCTGCTCGGCTGGTTCGACATCGGCTTCGGGCGCATCTTCTCGGCGCAGGAGATCGCCAGGCCGTCCGACCTGAAGAAGGCGCGCCCGTGGGTCTGGCGCGACGACCCGGTCTTCCCGGAGCTGCTCAAGATCGTCGGCGCCAACGGCGTGCCGCTCGGGCTGCCCGAGGTCTTCCCGGCGCTGCAGACCAAGATGGTCGATACCGTGGTCGCGTCGCCCACGGCCGCGCTCGGGCTGCAGTGGTTCAATCAGCTGAAGTTCATGACCAAGCAGGCGGACATCGCGCTGGTCGGGGCCACGCTGCTCACCAACCAGCTCTACAAGAGCCTGCCGCCGGACGCACAGCAGGTCCTGACCGAGACCGGCAAGCAGGCGCACGCCAAGGCGCTGGAGCTGATCGCGAGCGAAGAGGCCAACGACTACAACACGCTCAAGCAGCGCGGCATCAAGGAGGTCGACACGGCCCCGCACGCCGCGGAGTGGGACAAGGCGTACCTGGAGCTGCGCACCAAGCTGACCGGCAAGCTGTTCAGCAAGGAGCTGCTCGACCGCGTGCTCGCCGCGACACAGAGCGCGGGCGGCGCGAGCGCCCCCTCGACCAAGAAGGCGAAGTGACACGGGGGTGCTAGATCGGGGCTCCATGGAGCCTCTGATCGTCACCGCCGTCGCCACCGCCCAGATCAAGCGCATCCTCGACTCCGAAGGCCTGAGTGAGCAGGCCGTCAAGGTCGCCATCTCCGAGCGCAGCCCGACTGGCTTCCAGTACGCGCTGGAGTTCGTCGACCGTGCCGACAGGAGAGACGGCGACCTGGTGTTCGAGCAAGACGGCGTGACGTTCTACGTCGATGGCGGCAGCCTCGACGCGCTCACCGGCACCACGCTCGACTACGTGGACACGGGCTTCAGCGCGGGCTTCAAGTTCGAGAACCCGAACCGCCCCAAGCTGCTGGAAGACCCGATCGCCGCGCGTGTGCACGCGATCATCCAGGACCAGATCAACCCGAGCGTCGCCTCGCACGGCGGCTACGTGCAGCTGCTGGACGTGAAGGACGGCACCGCCTTCGTGCAGCTCGGCGGCGGCTGCCAGGGCTGCGGCAGCGCCGACGCCACGGTCAAACAGGGAATACAAACGACGATCTGCCAGGAAGTTCCCGAGATCCACAGCGTGCTCGACGTGACCGACCACGCGGCCGGGACCAATCCGTACTTCAAGCCCTGAGCTTGATCGGTTACGCGCGGATTTCATCTAAGTATCCGGAACTCCAAAAGCTCGGGGCAGTTTTGGACAGCCGCCCGCGCGCTCACTTTGCTCCTTGCACCCCCCTGTCGCCGGGACCAGACTCCCGTGCGATGATGGCCGTGAGTGCAAGGAATGTTTGCGAGTGGAGCCGTCTCCGCTTCGCCAGCTTCTTTGCGCTGCTGCTGATCGTCGTGGGCTGGAGCATGAGCGGCGCCGCGCAGGCGGGCGAGCTCTCGCGGCCCGCTGTGGCAGCGCTCCCGGACGGGCCCGAGCCGGCGCAGTGGGGCGACGTGCTGCACGACACGCCCCAAGGTGAGGTCTCGGCGATCGAGGCGGAGGCGGACGGAGATCCGGTCGCCCCGGAGCTGCCTCGCATCACCAAGCCCGTATTCGG